>JABMQA010000645.1 GCA_013203545.1 Bacteroidota bacterium | reverse complement strand
GTGCTTCCACAGGCAAAAGAATACCTGTCCATTTACTTTACTGGAACCATTTTCTTTTTCGGGTTTAATGGCACAGCTGCTATTCTCAGGGGGATGGGCGATTCCAAAACCCCACTTTATTTCTTGATTATTTCCACTGTTACAAATATTGTATTTGACCTGTTATTTGTGGTGGTTTTCAAGTGGGGTATTGCAGGGGCAGCCTATGCTACGGTATTGTCGCAGGGTGGGGCGTTTTTTACTGCCGTAATTTATTTAAACAAAAAGCACCCCATCGTAAATATCTCGATCAGAAAGTATATATTCGATAAGGCAATTCTGAGAAAAAGTATTCGGATCGGTTTGCCTTCGGGCTTGCAACAAACTTTTGTAGCTGCCGGAATGCTGGCATTATACGGGATTGTTAATAAATTTGGTACTTCAACCATTGCTGCCTTCAGCGTGGCTTCCCGTATCGATTCATTTGCTTCGTTGATGGCAATGAATTTCGCGGCAGCCTTAACCGCTTTCGTTGGGCAAAACCTTGGCGCCGACAAACCCGAGCGTGTAAAAGCCGGTTTTGTATCCACATGGGTAATGACATCAGTGATCTCCGTTTTTTTCAGCATCATCGTTATTTTGTTTGGAAAGCATTTAATGGCTTTATTTACACCTGATCAGGCAGTTATAGATCTTGGCAACGAATACCTCGTTATTGTAAGCTCTTTTTATGTTGTTTTTTCTACCATGTTTGTAGTTAACGCCGTAATGCGTGGGGCAGGGGATACTTTAATACCCATGTTTATCACACTGTTTGCACTGTGGGTCATCAGGATCCCGACTTCTTATTTTTTAGCGCATAGAGTCGGGGTAACGGGTATCTGGTGGGCCATTCCGTTGGGTTGGGGAGTAGGGATGATTTTTTCCTATATCTATTACAAAACAGGGAAATGGAAATCCAAAGTAGTTGTTGAAAAGCGGGGATACATCAAAAAATAAAAAGGGCTGTTCCGAAAGTTCAGAGAACTACGAAACAGCCAACTTTTCTACCTGAACGCAACTATATAATATGGGTTTCTTTAAAGCACTTTTCCATTGTCTGGTATGTCCGTTCAATGTCGTGATCAAGTCCAACTGAAAATCTTATCAGACCTTCCGATAAACCCATCTCCTTCTGAATTTCTTCAGGAACCTCCGATGAGGTGCTTTTTCCGGAATTGCTAAATAAAGTTTTAAAATAGCCAAGGCTTACAGCAAGATATCCAACGCCTTTATTTTCCATTAATTCCATAACTTCAGAAGCTTTTTCTGCGGTGCCTACGTCGATGGTTAGCATACCGCCAAAACCAAAATCAGGATTATAGATTTTCTTAAGCATCTCATATCCATTGTGATTTTTCAGTCCCGGATAAATTACCCTCAATCCCAGTTTTTGCAGTTTTTCGGAGAGATAAGCCGCATTACGACTGTGCTGCTGCATCCTGATATGCAGGGTGTGTAAATTCTTCAATATGGAGGTGGAACGGTATGGGTCCAATACAGGGCCAAGCAACATGGCAGTACCGTGGTTAACATCGATGAGGGAATTAATAAAATCCAGGTCGCCGCAAATGGCACCGGCCACACAATCGTTTTTACCATTTACAAATTTGGTAAGACTGTAAACAACAACATCAGCACCCAGCCTGGCCGGAGCAACCATCATAGGTGTGAAAGTATTGTCAACTACCAGCTTCAAACCATGATCGTGAGCGATTTCAGCAAGCGTCGGAATATCCGAAATTTGCAAAAGTGGATTGGTCATGGTCTCCGTGTAGATCATCCGGGTGTTTGGCCTGATGGCGACCTTTACTGCATTGGTATCATTGATATCAACAAATGAGACTTCAATGTTGAACTTTTTTACATAATTGTGTAGAAAAGCAAAGGTTCCACCATAAGTCGTAATGCTGGAAATGATGTGATCGCCTGAATTGCAAATCTGCATTATAGCAGATGTGATCGCAGCCATTCCGGATGCGGTAACCCATGCAGCCGGTGTACCTTCCATGGCAGCCATGGCGTCAGCAAGGTACTTGTTACTTGGATTCCAGTGGCGTGAGTAAAGAAAACAGCCCTCGGCTTCTCCTTTAAAGGTTTCAAGCATGGTTTTAGCCTGCATGAACGTATAGGTAGCCGAATCGGTCACCGATGGATTAACATCTCCAAATTCACCAAATTGTGCAAGGTCCTGTATATTGCTCGACGGGTTGAATTTCATAATAGAAACTTTAATTGTCAAATTGATTATCAATTCGGAAGCAAAAATATACAATCATTCAAAATGCATTAATAGAAAATTGTAAATTTAGAAAAACTGTAAGTATAATGACGCGAATTATTTAAAATTCATAATTCATAATTCATAATTTCATCAAAAAACTTACAATTTAAAAGCAAGGTGTCGAAGGGAGAAATCTATTCCTTTGTCATATCACTCTGTCCGTCAATTTTGTTTGGCCTGATTACTTGCACCAAAAGCATCCCAATGGGAAAATGATGGAATATAGCGGAAATAAACCTGAGAAACTTACCCGGTCAAATACTGCTCAAGCAGAGTCCGGAGTTCAGTATAATTGTTGGTGACCTGTAAACTGGGATAATCATCAATTACGTTCTGAGGTGGCTTGAATAATATACCCACATCTGCCTGTTTAAGCATGGTTACATCGTTGTAGGAGTCGCCGAAAGCAATCACATCGTATTTTAAACTTTGCAGCGCTTCCACAACTTTTTTCTTGGGATCTTTTTGTCGCAGGCGGTAATCGATAATATTATCGTTTTCGTCCACAACTAAATTGTGACAAAACAGGGTAGGGCGGTTGAGTTGCTTCATCAGTGGTTCGGCAAACTGGGAGAAGGTATCAGATACAATGATTACCTGTGTGATCTCCTTCAGCCAGGCAAGCATTTCCATGGCACCTTCCATGGGTTTTATATTCGCTATTACATCTTGAATGTCTTTCAGTTTTAAGCCCTTTTCAGCCAGAATTTTTAGTCGCCCGCGCATTAAAACATCATAATCGCTGATATCCCTGGTTGTTAACCGCAGTTCCGGTATCCCGGTTATTTCAGCCACGTTTATCCATACTTCAGGGACAAAGACGCCTTCTAAATCCGAACAAATTACATACATGATGAATGGGTTTTAATTTCGATACAAATTTATTACAATTGAGAAATGGTATATGTGAAGTTGATCATCATATTACAAACATATAAATTATTAGTCAACACGCTGTCCTTTTTAATCTCTTGTAAAACCATATTTATTTTCCAGGTAGTTTTTAAAGTCAGGGTATGTGTTTTTGAGCAGGTCATACGACTCTTCTTTTTCCTCCAGGCCTTCGAGGCTGGGCGGAAGTTCGGGATCAAAGTTAAGAATTTCATTGATCTTTTCAGGAAATTTTGCAGGATGTGCAGTTTCAAGAGTTACTGAATATCCCGGATCGTTGCCCTCTTTGATTCGGGAACAGTCCGAAGGGTATGAATAAAGGTGTTGGCACCTCTTCAATGACAAGGTAGGCAGGTCCTGTAACGATCTTCTTACCAGGAATTACCTTCGATTTATTATACTTAAACTCAAAATG
>JABMQA010000644.1 GCA_013203545.1 Bacteroidota bacterium | reverse complement strand
GGATGGTTAGCTACTTTCTATTCTCCCTGTTTCCTTAATGACCACGTTGGTGAGCATCTCGGTAGTGTCTTCGCTCCACTTTCCGTTCCATGACAGGTCCAAGAAAAGAGGCACCGATTCAGCGGTGTCAGAAACGACGGCGACTTCAATTACCATGCGTTTATCGGCTTGGAGGAACCCGACAAAATTATTCGGGGTAATATAAGGTGAGAGCACAAACTGTTCACCTTGGACAAGGTTTGCATATGTACAAATCTCTTCTCCAGCGCCAAGGGTCGGAAACTGAGGAACAATCCACTGCCATGTAAGTTGAAGAGGTCCGCTAAGAGGTTGTGGGGTAAGGGTGCCATCTGCTGCAGGCTTGAAAATGGATTTCAGAACTACACGGGCATTCTTTGCCGGCGACCATTTCCGATCGTTCCAAACGCGCAGTTTATAGTACCTGCCTTTCTTCTTGTCGCGGCGATGAGTTGCCGTACCCACGGCATCCAGTAAAGCTAACCGGAGTCTCGGTCCGGCCAACTTGTGGCGAATCCAGTCGCCCCAAATGGCCAAAACTGCCACCGAGATAGTCCCGAGTGCCACGAAGATTTGGATTACTATATTTGCTTCGTCCATAAGTTATCCTTTTGTATTCGAGCTAACGGCTTGAACTCAGCGGCGCTGCTTTTTTCGTCCGCTGGAGTGATTGGTTATGTAATTGTGATATGGCCTCAATCCGTGAAATTTGTTTTTTACTCCTGCTTTTAATGCCTGCTCCATTTACCGGCTTTCCAGAATCGGTTTTAATATATCCGGGCTTTTTTCGGCAAAGCTGTTCATACGCTTGACGACTTTGGTTTCGGGTCTGTCCATCTGGCGTGAAGCTGGTTGATTACCTTTTCTTTCTGGCTGTCATTCATCCAATCCCTCTATTATCCGCACTTCCTTCACCGTCTTCTGCCGCTCCATTGCTATAGCAACCGGATGCTTCGGGTCGGAAAGCTCCTGATACATTTTTTCAATGGCCTTCATTTTCTTCTCATCGCTCCAGTCGTCTTTCGGTTCGGACAGGCCTGTTAAATGCTTCAGCGCCTCAGCATTGGCGGCTTGGATTTCGTCGGTCATTTTCCTTCTACAATGGCGATTTCATCATCTGTCAGTTCATACAATTTATATACCATTTCATCCAATTGCTTTTCTAATGCACCGGTGTAGGCTTTGGCATTTTTTGCTTTTAAAGAGAGAATATTATCAACGATAGTGATGAAAGGTTGTTGTTTTTCTTCAACAACTTTTATTGGCAAGGTCTTAATATCTTTTAGACGAATTTGAGGTTGTTTCCCTTTTTCCATCCTAATTACTCTTTTCTTTTTAGCATAGAACGTAAAAAGTTTAGAATTTAATAGTGCCAATACAAAAAGTAAATTGAATTTGGATTTACCGGATGAATTTACATTTGAAATGGAATAGTAACTTCGATTAAATACATACGGCTTTTCAGTGTATGTGCAACATAAATGGTCACAGGATTGACGGATTAAAAGTTTAGGATTCTTAAATGCTAACTCATCACCGATACCTAAGACTTTTGGATTTTTTCTCTTATGCTTTACAGCGTCTTTTCGGTATGCTTCATTTTTTTGATTCAACAAATCAACATCGAATCTAAAATACCTTGTTGGGACTGGGGAGCAAAACTTTGAAGGAACGGATTTTGAACCCTCTAAATACTTATAGATAATAATTTTTTTATTTTCAATATCGTTGTCAGTTACAAAACCATGTTCCTTAACGCCAACGCTTTCTCCCGTTCTTATTAATTTGTTTGGGAAATAAAATTCAAGGGGTTTATTGCTTTGCTCAAATTTTTGATAAATAGTATCTAAGTTTTCTTCTGGAATAAAAAACTGATACTGTTTTTCAGTATTATACCATTGTTGTTGTTTGATGCGAATTGGAATTGAATCGAAACCTTCATTATGAACTCGTATGAAATTATTAAGTGCTTTAGCTTTATTTATTGCCCTTGGGGCAATAATAATTAATTGTCCACTTGCAACATTTTCAAATGAAGAAAGACCATTCACAATTATCGATATTGCAGTATTCTCTAAAAGATATTTTTTTAAACCTTGATAAAAGTGTTCGTAAAAGGAAATATCGGTAATGCAGCAAAATAGGCCAGTTGAATTAGATAATTTTGAAAATCTCTCAATAAAAAACATCGCTGCATTATATTTTCCATCCTTTTTCTTTTCAAAAACACAATCATAATTATTTTTAAAAAAATCCAATTCTTCGTTTTTAATTATTGTTCTTCTCCTGCCGTGATAAGTTATATACGGCGGATTCCCAATAACCACATCAAACCCATCCGAAATATCAAACATCCACTCCGGATCAAAAAACGGCGAAGACGCATTCTGATCATAGGGGTCCCAGGCGGCAAGCTGCTTGGCGGTTTCATTGCCCCAGCCATGTGCTACCAGCAGTTCCCCTATTTTTTCCCGTACCTCTTTATCCTTATCGCGCAACCTTCTTTTGGTGGCCGGAGATTTGGCTGAAAACAGCCG
>JABMQA010000643.1 GCA_013203545.1 Bacteroidota bacterium | reverse complement strand
GCCTAAAAATTCACCGGTAGCGTTGTTATATGCCAGGAAATTTACGCCAAAATCGAGCGCAATATTAGGTCCACCAAGGATTATTAGTTCATCAACAGTTCCAGCTGATCTTAATCCGAGCGTGGTTTGCAGCAAGGGTGCTTCATCCATGGTTGGGGTTTTGTCAACTTTCGCCTCTGTTTCGGTATCATACATAAATACCTGTGCCGGACGCCAGTCGCCTAAAATATCCGGGTATGGCGGACTGAATTGGCTTAATCCGAACTCAGCAGCCCATGAATCGGTCAACTGTGGAATTGGCATTTGCAAATATGCGCCCATAACCAGTTGCAGAACATTTGGTCCTGTACCAAACCAAACATTGTCTTCGGTGGAGGTCATTCCCCAGACATATGATTGATTGTGTTTTGCAATGGTGGAATCAGTGGTATAGTGTACAATATCCGGATTGAAATGGTTTCGTGGATCGCCCAATCCGAAAAAGGTTTCATCCGCGTCGTTCCTGGCTACCAGATCATATGTATATTCCATCGGGTCGATGCTGACGGTGGTTTTGGTTAATTCGATCAACTCCCATCCGCCATCAGGATCAAGGTTCATTGGATTGGCAGTACCAAGCCAGAGATGATCTTCATCGGAGACCATGGTTCGGATGCCGTAATTTTTATCATTGCCAACACCACTTGTACTTACCGGATAAGCAAAACTATATGGTGAGGGGAATTTATACAGGTCAGCACCAAAGAAGAAAGATGGGATTTCATATCCGCCCATTTCCCTGTAATCTGTAATATCGTCTCTGCCGTCAAGGCTGAATGCCTGTCCCAACAAGTCGCCCAGGGTACCGAAAAGCAGAAAGCTCCAGTCCATGGTTCCCACATAGAGCTCTTCCATATATTCGTCCATAGTCCAGGTGTAGTTATTAAAGAGGTTACCAAACCCGGACGGGCCATAAAGCGGAGTGGCTTCCATGTTGTTGGGTACAATTTCCCATCCTGTTCCAGGTGTATATTTAGGCAAATGTGACATTCCATAGAGCAATTCAATGCTTGCTTCACCTTTATCAGGTTCCACGAAATTTGAACCTCTGAAAACACTGATGGCACGATACGTACCCAATAAACCAGCAATTGTATCTTCGAGTGTTTGGGGTGGAAAATAGCTAAAGAAAGCAAAGGCGGAAGTTAAAGGAACGTGCATGGTACCCCAATACAGATAGTCACCAAATGATTTCAATGCACCGCCACCATAGGTAGCTGCAGTAATATAATCCGGTTCATAATCGGAAACCTCCCAGACCTTTTGCCATTGATCGGTATCAGCACTTGTTAATCCGCCAGACGGAATTACCGGGCTCATCCACAATACGGCAAAATTGATGGCTTTACTTGCCGTATCCGGCCAGGTTGACACGAAGAGTCTGCCATCGTGTTCGGCAAGTTCGGCGGCCTGTCCATTAACATTTCCAACCAGTTCAAACTGGAAAGGATTGGCGAGGTTGCCTGTCCATTTCAGGATGCTGCCACCCACTGCAGTACCCAATCCAAGATACATTACATCATCTACAACTATCCACTTCCTGATATTGGTAACCGCAACGACTGTTCCCGGGACGACCACCATCGAAACAGAACCGATGAAGTCGTTGTCCTCGGCGTTAAATGCGTAGAGGTTGATACCTCCCAATAAATTTGGGCCACCCATGAGGGCCACTCCATCGAGACTGCCGGCAGATCTGATCCCAGAAGTTAAATTGATCTTCGGATCATTTGGAGTGATGTCAACGTTGGTGTTGGTGGTCTGGTCAAATGCAAATAGTCTTGGGGGCCTCCAGTCTCCTACTTGTGGTGGCAATGGTGGTGAAAAGGGGCCTTCACCAAATTCACAAACATAGCAACTGGTTTCGATAGGAGTTGTAACTCCAAGGTAGCCACCGATTACAAGGCAATGAATGTTTGGTCCTGTACCGAAAAATAATTTATCCGATTCCTGGGTTAATCCCCAAACATAGGCCTGGTTGGTTTTTGGAATCCCACCCAGCAACTCACAGGCATCACAGTCGATACCAACCGGATTAAAGTAATTGTTCTCGTTTCCGACACCAAAAAAACAGCCATCAGGTTCTGCTTTTGCTTTTACCTCACTATCAACAAATCCGAATTCAAAACCGCGGTCGGTGTTAAAAGTGCTGTACTGGTCAGCCCAATAATCTTGAAGATTGCGGACACTTAAACCGCTCTTTATCTGGGCATGCATCTGGAGGGTTGTCAGGGCAAAAATTAGTACCGCAAAATAGGTCAGGTAGAATTTTCTTTTCATGATTGATGAGTTTGATGAATATTAAAATTTATTACGATTTTTAAATTCAATTCTTGTTGTTGCCGCAAGGTATCAAATTACAATCTATTATACCTTACTAAGCAAATTTATGGAATTTTTTCAGGAAACTGATATAAATTTTTCAATCAATTTCAGAAATATTTGCCGGAAATAAAACTGCATTGTTTTAATAGTCAGTAATACAGATGTTTATGTGTTTTTTGTGTGTTAAGAAAATTGTTAATCTATTTCATATTTTTTTAAATCACCAATTAATTATGATGTTGTTTGTCCGGTTAGGGAAGGTTACTGTCGGACAAACAATGGTTGATATGCTATTGGCATCCGGTGCTTCGGCGGCTTTTTGAAAATCAAATCCTTTATATTCACTTTTCATGGGCTTGCCATTATAATTGATCATGGTTTTCATATTTCCGAATCCATGAAAAACCAGTTGGATAAATTTGAATTTGCTATCCATGTTGCCTTCAATTTGATTAAATGAAACCTCATTAATCATTGGTTTGTAAATCATTTTTCTGAGATAATAATCCCCATCTTCATATCTGTACGAAAGCCCATCATCTTCGTAATAATCCCAAATAAGGTCGATATTAGGCTCACTTTTATAAAGATGTATGAAAAGTGTATCAGAAGAAGTTTGGCCTGTGTGTTGAACAGGTG
>JABMQA010000642.1 GCA_013203545.1 Bacteroidota bacterium | reverse complement strand
ACCTTAAAACTGAAAACTGAAACCTGAAACCTGCAAACCTCAAACATTCAAACCTGAAACATTCAAACTTGAAACATCCAAACCTGAAACCTGCAAACCCACAAAAATAAAATATCCGGACTATGAATAACCCTCTTTTACTGCATCACAAATCCAATGTTCATATCCACGAGTTCCTGGTACGACAATGGATTAAGGCTCAAAGTTTTGGTTTTCTGATACCTGCTCGATAAAAAGCCAAGGCCATTCTCAATATTTGTGTATTCCGGTTTTTCCTGTACAATACTTGTCGAAGGTTCGTTAACCAACATGTAAGTGTGGTATTCCTCACCGGCTGCCGATACGATGTAATCAACCAGGCCGGCAATCCTGGTTCCCTGGAACCCGTCATTCAGTTTTCGATCAACAATGCTGTAAAATGCATCGCCCTGTACAGTGACTTCAATTTTGTTTGATCCAGAAGCCTGGTCGGCAGACTGTGCCGCCTGTGCCCAGTTGATAAATTTCCATGTTGTATCATTGGTTCCCGCAGGTATTTCAGCATAATGAAAGCGGATCGTTGGTTCGTAACGCGCACCGTTATCTGCTATCCTCCAAGTAAATGAAGAGGTAAACCCCCTGACAAACGAGGCATTGATTTTTGGATCGGAAATGGTAAAATCCCTAACAAGCTTTGTTGAACTGTAAATTTCTTTCCCGGTAACCATGTTTTTTATATACAAATTGTAGTCATAGGTTTCATCCAAAGTGCCGGTTCCTTTATAAATTTGCATGTAAGGGTTGTACCATACCCCGGTGTCTTTATTGGAAATCTTGCATGTATCAAATACAATGGTTTGCAGTGTGTCATTGTTTTTCACTCCGTATAAAATCACCTCCAGCGAATTCTTATAGCTGGATGAATCCTCTATCTTGGAAACTTCGAGGGCATTGCCACCTAAAAATGCTTTATTAATTCTAAAATAGTGGGTTGTATCACGTTGGTCGAGCAGACCATAAACGATGGAAATTTCCTTCCATTCGGCATCTATGTCAAAATCAGTTTCACACGCGTTAAAAAAGAGTGCAGCCAGTAATACGAGTAGTAGTAGTAAATTTTTTTTCATAACAATCAGAAACTAGGATAATACTTTTTTGAATTTCAGTTAATTTGTAATTAATCTTTAAGAAAACTTTGTAGTTTTGCATTTCAACATGTAGCTTAACGGCAATTGCAAATATTTATTTTGATTGTTAAAATTCCATGAAAAAAAAGGAAGCAAACACCTATAAAAAAATTACAACCCATGTCCTTCAGGAGATGAAGCTGAAATCGGAAAAGATCGCCATGTTGACTGCATACGATTTTTCGATGGCTGGACTACTCGACATGGCGGGAATTGATGTGATTTTGGTTGGTGATTCGGCCTCTAATGTAATGGCAGGATACACCACCACATTACCAATTACATTGGATCAGATGATATATCATGCCTCCTCGGTGATGAGGGCCGTAAAGCGTGCACTTGTAGTGGTTGACTTACCATTTGGCACCTACCAGGGCAACTCTAAAGAGGCACTAAACTCCGCCATCCGGATCATGAAAGAATCTGGGGCAAATGCCATCAAAATGGAGGGAGGCAGGGAAATCATCGAGTCGGTTGACAGGATTTTAAGTGCCGGCATTCCTGTGATGGGCCATCTGGGATTAACCCCCCAATCGATACATAAGTTTGGAACCTATGTAGTGAGGGCAACTGAAGAGACTGAAGCACAAAATCTTATAGAAGATGCACACGTTTTGGAAGAATCCGGTTGCTTTGGACTCGTTCTTGAAAAGATTCCGGCAAACCTGGCCACACAGGTTACCGGCGAAATTAAAATTCCCACCATTGGAATTGGCGCCGGCAGTGGTGTGGACGGGCAGGTTTTGGTTTTGCACGATATGCTTGGGATAACCCAGAAGTTTTCACCTCGGTTCCTGCGCAGGTACCATAATCTCAACGAAGAGATCCAGGGTTCTGTAAAAGCGTACATTCAGGATGTAAAAGCTATGAATTTCCCTAACGAAAGAGAGCAATATTAACCGTTGCGGGTAAAACCAGGAAATAATTGTATCTGTTTTCCAACCAAAAAACCACTTTACATGGTTAACGAAATACTGTATGAAGATAACCATATTATAATTGTCAACAAAAATCCCGGTGATATCGTCCAGGCTGATATCGGGCGTGATCCTACCTTGCGGGATGCTGTAAAAAAATATGTCAAACAAAAATATAACAAGCCGGGAGATGTGTTCCTTGGGATTGTTCATCGTCTCGACAGACCTGTAAGCGGTGCCATCATCATGGCACGGACCAGCAAGGCCCTGTCGCGCCTGAATAAAATATTCAGGAACCGTGAAGTAAAAAAAACCTACTGGGCAGTTGTTGACAAACAACCTCCTGAAAAAGAGGGCCACCTGGTGCATTATCTCAAAAAAACAGAAAGGATCAACAAATCCTTTGTTGTTGCCGAAACACAACCCGGCGCACTGAGGGCTGAACTCATCTACAGGTACCTGGCCGGAAGTGAACGGTATTTTTTGCTTGAGATCGAGCTCCTTACAGGAAGGCACCATCAAATACGGGCTCAACTTGCCGCGATAGGTTGTTATATCAAAGGGGACCTCAAATACGGTTTTCCCAGGTCCAACCCGAACGCATCCATTCATCTGCACGCACGCAAAATTGAGTTTGTCCATCCGGTAAAAAATGAGCCCGTTGTTGTTGTGGCAAATCCCCCTGCTGATCCGGTATGGGATTTCTTCGTCCGGCATGATAAAAACCCACAGACATAAATTAAATGATAAAGAAACATTTAGTTATATCCGCATTATGCCTGGCTTTACTTTTATTTGTAAACGGTGTTTCGGCACAATACTTCAGTTCCGGACAGGATCCCGCCGCCATCAAATGGAAACAGATAAAAACCGATAACTTTAAAATAGTTTTCCCAAAAGAATACACTACTAAAGCAAACTACATTGCAAATATTATGGAGTATGCCAGAAGACTGGATACGATCTCGCTATCAGCCAATCCCGGGAAAATCCCGGTCATACTGCACAACCGGACAGCCACTTCCAATGCCGTAACTGCCTGGGCCCCTAAAAGAATGGATTTCTATACCATCCCCCCTCAGGATACTTACGGGCAAGAATGGTTTCAACAGTTGGCACTGCATGAATACAGGCATGTGGTTCAGGTTAGCAAATTAAATGTTGGTTTAACAAAAGGCCTTACATGGTTTTTCGGGGAACAGGCTACCGGGGCAGTATTGGGATTATACATTCCACAATGGCTGCTCGAAGGTGATGCAGTAGCTGCGGAAACAGGGTTGAGCAAAACAGGCCGCGGAAGAACCCCTTCGTTCGGAATGCCGCTTCGGGCACAGTTT
>JABMQA010000641.1 GCA_013203545.1 Bacteroidota bacterium | reverse complement strand
ATGATCTGGAAACCTTTATCTTCGAGAACTTCCCCGATGTACGTGCCCATGTTTCCAGGCTAGGTGGCGGAGGAACTTCAGCCAATCCCATCGCAATACGGATTTCAGGAAAAGACACTGACAAGCTTTACAGGATTGTAAACAGCGTAAAAGAGAAGCTGGTATCGCTAAACGGAACCAAAAACATAAAAGACGATTGGGACATGCGATCGAAAAAGCTGATTGTAAATATTGACCAAACAAGGGCCCAATTAGCCGGATTGACCAGCCAGGATATTGCCGTTTCGTTATATACCATTTTATCGGGGGCACAAACGGGCCAATACCGCGAAGACGACAAGACCATACCCATCATCATGCGCAACGACCAGGCCACGGAGGAAATGTCCATCGAACAACTGGAAACACTTAACATCTTCTCTCAGGCAACAGGCAACAACGTCCCGCTGAGCCAGGTGGCCACCATCGATGTAGCCTGGCAACCCTCCAGGATCATGCGCCGCGACCTGAACAAAACATTCACCATAACTGCCGATCTGAAATCCGGCTTTACGGCCCAGGACATCATGCAGGATTTTACCAGGTGGCTGGATGATTACCACAAAAGCTGGGGTGCCGGCTATACCTATAACCTGGGCGGCGAAGCCGAAGACAGTTCAAAAGCAATGGGCGCCGTGAGCGATAAGTTGCCACTCTCATTTTTCATCATTCTGTTGCTGCTGATCGGCCAGTTCAACTCAATGCGAAAGACTTTTATCGTACTCTCCACCATTCCGCTGGGTATAATTGGCGTGGTGATCGGCCTCCTTGTAGCTAACTCCTATTTTGGTTTTATGGCCTTCCTCGGGATTATTTCGCTGGCCGGAATCGTCATCAACAACGCCATCGTTCTCCTCGACAGGATCGACATCGAGATCAGGGAGGTTAAAAGGCCGCCCAAAGATGCCATCATTGCTGCAGCCCAGCAACGGTTTCGCCCTATCCTCCTCACAACATTTACCACCTCACTGGGGCTGATCCCACTATGGGTTGGCGGCGGCGTGATGTGGCAACCCATGGCCATTTCCATTATTTTCGGACTGCTGTTCGCCACGGTGATTACATTGTTGTTTGTGCCGGCGCTGTACCGGATGTTGTACCGGATAAGTTATAAGGGTTTTGTGGGGGATGAGGAATACGTTTAGGGAGTAAATAGTAATTCTATTTTCTTTGATTCCAAAAATTCTATTAAAGATTGATTATTTTTGCATTAAAACAACGAGATATGAACCTTCAAGCAGAAAAATTAAATTTAATTGAATGGATTTCACGACTGAATGACACTTCAATTATTGAAAAACTACGAGAAATCAAGGAAGGATATTCGAATTCGAAGGACTGGTGGGACTCACTAAAACAAGAAGAATTGGAATCCATAAACAGAGGATTAAAAGATTTTGAAGACGGCAATGTCCATTCAAACGAAACTGCTCGTAAAATTTATGAAAAATACCTATAAACTCATTTGGTCCGATGAAGCATTAAACAACTTGAGAGCAATAATAGACTACCTTGAATATCGTTGGACAAATAAGGAAATTAAGAAATTCTCTCAATTACTTGTTCATCAATTATACCTTATTGAACAAAATCCATTTTTATATCCACTGAGTGACAGATCAAATGGATTAAGGAAATCCGTGCTTTCAAGGCAAACCACTATCTATTATCAGATTATTGGCAATGAAATTCATATTATTACATTATTTGATAATAGACAAAACCCTAATAAAATATCTTAACTCGCTATGGGTTGGTGGCGGCTTGATGTGGCAATCCATGGCTATTTCCATCATTTTCGGACTGCTGTTCGCAACAGTGATTACATTGTTGTTTGTACCGGCACTGTACCGGATATTGTACCGGGTAAGTTATAAGGGTTTTATGGGGGAGTGTTACCAGAAAACAAATATGCTATGATTTCGGCAAATAGTGATGACATGAAAACGGAAAATAAGGATGTATGATTTTGCCATTATTTCGATTCAAAATTAGTTTAATTTTCATTAGTGTTAAAAATCGTTTTTCT
>JABMQA010000640.1 GCA_013203545.1 Bacteroidota bacterium | reverse complement strand
GGTTCTGACGGAGAGATTGGAAAATGCCAGCAATATTCCACTGTTATCAGTAAACGATGTCCGGATTCTGATTGCAAAAGAAATAAGGTCAAGGTTCGATTATGATCGTAATGAAAACCGTGGAGAACAGTTGGAAAAAAGGCACAGACAAAGGCAAAACGACATAAACCGATATTATGAACTCAATTTCAGACCTCCTGACCCGGCGACAAATTAAAATGTCGCCATTTTGAAGATCAGCTTCAAATTAGTACCGGGGAAAACGGTTTCGGTATCGTTTAATAGAATGCATATTTTTTCTAAAGCAAGATTATCTCTTGGTGTTGCAAGGCTATACAATTTTACGGACAAAGTGTTTTTTTCGTAATCGGGAATGATATCTGCCATAGAAAAAAGGATACTCTTGACCAACGCCCTGATTTCATTAGTTTTCTTTTTATACTCTGCTGCCAGCATATTGGCAAAGGCTGTTTCAGCTCTATAGCAAATCATCTTAATAATGTTTTGCAGGTGTTTACTCTCTGTTTTGAGCTTGTTATAGCGTAATGCTTCCGGCATTTGTCCAACTGTGATTTTATAGGGTTGAAGTTTTCTTTTCTCAATGAGCGACTGTTCCTGATTTTTCAGTTCGTTCATTTGTTCTGATATTTTCAATTGAGATGCTAAATTTTTTTTTGGTTTGATCAAGCCCGGTATTGGTATTTTCTTCCTTTAAAGCAAAAAGTGATGCTTGTCTACGGGCTATTTTTTCTCTGATTTTTTTTAGCTTGTAATTGATATTATTGTACTCCGGGTTAACTACCATGATTGATTTATCTAATTCATCTACACCATATTGCACAATTCTATCCAGGTCGTATTCCTGTCTCATATACCGAAAGAAGTTTTCTTGTGCCCACCGTGAAAACATATACATAGCTATCAATAGGGTTGGCAATATATGATTCGTGGTGATGACACTGGTCTGATGTCCGTCTGAAGAACGTTTGCGAATCTCACGTAATTGGACGCCGTTTAACTCTACGGTTCTTTCACATAGCTCCATGGTAACAGTCCCAAGTTCGGTCTCTACCGGTAATTCCACAAAATCTGCTTCTTCCCAAACGTCTTTCACGTTTTTACGGTAGGTTATCACCGCAACATGGTATTGGTTCCATATGGATTGGAAAAACTCCGGGCTGTATGCCTCCCTGTCAAACACTAATGTATATCTGGGGGACATCGGATCTTCGTTTTCTAAATTGTTCTTTATTGGGACCATTTCATTGAGGCGGGGAATAATCTGTTCTTCTATAACCTGTTGGAGTTTTTCGTTTACTTGTCCGGTGATAAAAAAGTATGGGAGGCCATCGTTGTTGTTGACCCAAAATTCCATCATGCCTGGAAGACAAAGACGCTGACGGCTCACATGTTTTTTACCAAGGGTAGCCAGATATCCATGATAAACCTGAACATGTCCGTCAATGTAATAAATGGCCGGCTCTTCCCCGGTGATCCACTCCTGGGCAAGAAAAGCATTCCATTCTGCCGATTTTTCCTGATCAGTCAACTCTTTGAGTATGGCACGAAGACATTTTGCTTCCGGCACACGATCCAAACCCAGTAATTTGCCCAGTTCTCCCGGGCTGTGGTGTTTTAATTGTTCGGGTGTCTTTATTCGACACAAATACATAAAGGATACCATCATGATAATGATGTCAAAATCATAATATCCCTTTGAACGCTCAGAGTAATAAGAATTGTAGCTTAATAGGTCATTGGCAAGCAGAAAGGGGACCATGCACAACACGCCTCCAAAAGGAACACTTTGGCAAGATTCAAAATGAACCACACCGGAAAGTTCCATTCCCAATGAAGCCTGGTAACGTTGATCAATGCGCGTGGCTCCGACTCCGATGATGTCGGATACAAGATAATCGGTAATATTCCTTTCCCCTGGCGTGGAAGCTATGGAGTCAACATGATCTGGATCTACTTTTTTTTTGAAAGGTTCCCCTTGCCCAAGTGATAGCGGATCGCACTTTCGCTTATACCTAATGCTTGGGCTATGTGTAACTGACTATCCCCTTTATCCAGCATGGATTGTGCCTGCTCTTTTATAGTTGCTGTGAATTTGTGGCATTGGCCCCGGTTGTCCTCCCGATTGAAGAAATATCCCATCCCGTGTTCTCTTAATGCAATGGCATAACGCTGAACATTACGAACGTTGACCCCAACAGCATGACCCAGTTCAGTCGCATTACAAAGCCCGTTTACAACCAGGTTAGCCAAAATATATCTATAACTGTTGCGGTCTTCCTTGGCATGGCAAAATACTGGTGAACCATTATGCAGGTAATAAACAAATCCATCTTTGGCATAGATACCAACGGAAGCATTTACAAGCTTGGTCGTTTCAGGAAAAATAGGCAATTGATGTTGCATGACCTGTTTTTGTGCAAATATGCGACATTTTTATTTGCATACATGTGCCTGCAACTAGCTGATTTATAATAACCGGGTCAGGAGGTCTGAATTTACCAAAGTAGAATTAATAACAAATGCTTTATTTAAACCTGTAGTTACTCCCCTAAATATTTTACCATCAACGAATTTAATGAGTTGTTTTGTATTATGATAGAATTTCATTAAAACATCTTCTTCAAGTGGTTGTAAAAATTTCCATTCAGTACCATCTTTAATCACTTTTAAAGGCTCCCTTTTAGTCAAAACATTTAAGTCGAGATGATCCAATGTTTTTATAGGATAATAACGGGTAGTATCTGTATCCGGTGAGTTAATAATTTTAGTAATCGCAGTATCTGTACTGGCTTCAAAAACCGGGAGTTCAAAAAAGTCAATGATCAAATCAACATTTTTTTCTTTCAATTTTTTTCGTAGTCCTTCACCGTATTTTGTTTTCAGGTATTTATTCAGGGTAATAAAAATGATGGTACCGCCTTTATTGGTAACAGAAAGCGCTGAATCGAAGAAGTAAACATATAAATCGGCAGTACCACTGCCCACTTCGGGATGATTGGTTATGTATTTGGGTTTGTAATAGGGGTCAATGGCCTCCTGTCGCACATAAGGAGGGTTACCGATTACAATATCGAATCCACCTTTTTCGGTAAATACTTCTGGAAAATTGAGTTTGTAAAGGAAATAGGGTCTGATATTTTGCTTTCTCAGATTTTCAAGGTCATTGAGTTTATCGGTTTTGCCATGTTCCTTTAAAGTTGTTTCAATCAATTTCCATTCAAGTGTTTCTATCGCAAGAATAAGCTCTTTTTTACGATCCTTTTCTGATGTACTGAATAACTCCGTATGTAACTTTTGAAGTTTCTCCGTAATATTATCTGCATGTTCTTCTGCCTGAAACAAACCATAATTGGCATTGGGTTCTTCGACATTCAGAATTCTTGTCAGTAGCTCTTTATTTTGTTTAAGTTCAATATCAAGTATTGCTTTTTGGGTCCCTTTCAGTCGATTCGTATTGTGCAATGTTAAATAAGTTTGTTGCAGATCTTTAAGTTTATTCTTTGTTTTGTCAATTAGTTCCTGCTTATCACTGGCAATTTTTATTAAAAGTAATTTTTCATTGAAAAGTTTAATTCCTTCAAATGTTTCGAGTAGCGAATTCCCCTGCATAAATTTGAAATCTAAATTCGGTAGTGCATCAATCCCAAAATTACTGGAAACCTTTTCGCCTTTGTAATCTTCTTCGACAATTAGTGAAAGCCATGCTCTGAGACGAGCAATCTCTACTGCCATCGGCATAATAT
>JABMQA010000639.1 GCA_013203545.1 Bacteroidota bacterium | reverse complement strand
TTGTTAAGAAATTCACCATCGGTGGCGAATACCAGTCCACCGCCTTTGTTGGTGTAGTCTTCGGAACCAACACGAACAGCCATCTCAGCGTTTTCAATTTTTCCGCCATCCGTAATAACGAGCCAGCCCTGGTTGGCGGCGGTATTTTAATATTTGATCAGTTTTCCTGATAATATTTTTTCAGTAGTTTGCAGTGTAATTATAAAAATTCCCGGCGGGAGATCTGATACATCCAATATTTTATCACCTATATTCTTATCAGAAACGTATTGCTTCATAATTTGCCCATTAAGATTAACTATGGATATTGTAGCATCCTCATTGTGTTTTATATTAATATAACTTCTTGCCGGGTTGGGATAAAATATCAAAGGTGGCTGCATTTCAAACTCTTTCAATCCTGTATGTTCATAGTTGATTCTCGTGATAAAGGCATCACTATTAAAACCTGTTGAGCTTATGACCGTATCACCAAAGACTTGTGATTGGCTGTTTGCACCTGTAACAAACAAAGCGCTTTTATCATCAATTGTACATTTGTTTCTATAATAGCCTCCGGTTTGTATCATATCGAGCAACTCGCCAGCGTTTGAAAATTGAAAAATATGCGCTGTTTGACCTGATAATATGGTGTCTTCTATGGCCGTTTCGTCATGAAAAAAACAGGAAAGATATATGTATTCATTATCAGTAACCACACTATAGCCGAAATCCCTTTCAATGCTGCCATAGGTGTTTATCCACTGCAACTTCCCTGAAGAAGCAAATTTAGCCAGGTAAACGTCAAACCACCCATTGGAAACAACAGAGTCGTTTCCAAAGAAAGCAGTTCCTCCAAAGATACCGGATACATAGAAATTACCAAAATCATCCGTAGTAATTGAAGCGCCATGCGCTCCCCAATCGCCTCCGGCTTTTTGCAGCCATTCCAACCCGCCTGAACTATTATATTTGGCAATAAAAATATCCTGATAGCCCAATGATGTTATGGTAGTGTCCCCGAAGGTAGCGGTATCTTCAAATGAGCCAGTCAAATAAATATTATCTGAATTATCCCTCGATAACGACATTCCTATATCTTCTCCGGTACCCCCTGCCTGGTTTATCCATTTTGTATTTCCGGTATCATCAAGTTTGGCAATAAAAATATCATATTCGCCCTTTGAAAACAGTGTCATACCATCAATGGATAGGGTATCCTGAAAAATACCGGAAAGATAAATATTATTGTACGTATCTGTTGTTAAGGCATATCCTTGGTCGCGCCCGGAACCTCCGACCTGCCTGATCCAGTTTAGCTCGCCATTGGTGTCGAAATCAATAAGAAACATATCATAAACACCATGACAATACAAAGTATTGTTGCCAATGGAAACAGTATCACTAAAAAAACCCGTTGTGTAAACATGGCCATTGTGGTAGGTAATTTTGATGCTTCTGTCGGATCCGCTTCCACCAAACTGTCTGACCCAAATAAAATTTCCTTCTTTATCATATTTGGAAATGTAGGTATCAAAAGATCCATGTGAGATCAATACCGTATCACCAATCAGACAGGTATCAGTAAATATTCCTGTATTATAAACATAGTTTTCATCACAAGCAATGGAATTCCCGATGTCATCGCTGTTTCCACCAGCCTGCGTAATCCA
This sequence comes from Bacteroidota bacterium, assembly GCA_013203545.1. Taxonomy (GTDB): domain Bacteria; phylum Bacteroidota; class Bacteroidia; order Bacteroidales; family 4484-276; genus JABMQA01. The sequence continues at coordinate 8,911 of JABMQA010000639.1, read as the reverse complement.
GCCGATAGATGATGTTTGTGCAATGATCACGTTAAATAGAAAAACTAAACTTACTGTTAGATTTGTTTTATTCATGGTATGATTTGTTTATTTTAAGTTGTTGTCTTTTGTATTGGTATTTGTTATTTAACTACTATTTTGCCTCTTTTAATTATTCCACCCGATGTGATGGTGTAAAAATATAACCCTGGAGTAACATAAGCAATATCCAAAACTTTTTGATTTTCGTTACCATAAATCTTTTCCGATAAGATTATTTTTCCTGTTACATCTATGAGCGAAATTTCACCATTATAATTTCCTAAAGGCAGCTTGAAATCTACAACAATCCATTGGCCTGCCGGATTGGGGTAGAGTTCGATTTCTATTTCCTGATGTTGATTGTTTGTAATTCCTGTAATGGTATCTTTTACCTCCAACACCCAGAAATCATCATAAGGAACCTGTTGATTATGGGGTGTGCATTGTACATCATATGAAGGGCCCCAATTGGTTTCACCTGCAATTACAAAATTATAATCACTCTTTTTAATTACACCGAAATTAACTTTTTCATCGACCATTCCTCCTATACATTGCTGGGATAACAACTCGCCATTGGTGCTGACTTTTATCATCCATATATCGTTTCTATCTTGAAGGGAATGGTTACCAAAAACATCTCCATCTTCTGACTGGGTCATTCCAATAATAGAAAACCCACCATCGGAAGATTGGAATATATTTGGGGAGTATTCATATTTTGAGCCCCCAAAGCACTTTTGCCAAATAATATTACCGCCAAAATCGATTTTCACAACCCAAACATCGCCATCACCGTGACAACCTGATCCGGTAAGATCACCATCATTTGAATCACCTAAGCCCGTGAAAATATAACCATCATTCAATTCCAAAAGACTCCAGACTCCTTCATGCCCACTTCCACCATAGCAATTTTGCCATTCTATATTGCGGTCTTTATCCAGCTTAACCAGGATGGCTTCGGCATGGGAATAATTAAATGGTTCGCATGTTAAGTTGCCACCCTCTCCAATCATACTCGATCCTCCGCAGAGAAAGCCGCCATCGCTGGTCTCAATCACGGCCTGCCCATAATCGAACCAGTCGGTACCGATGCTGAAATCCCACTCCTTCTCACCATCGCTGTTCACTTTCACCATCCACATATCGTAGGCACCGTAACTCACACTTACATCACCATCCGGCGAACCTGTCCAGCCATAAGCAAGCACGCCGCCATCGGAAGTTAATGTCCCGGCCCACATCTGGTCCAGAACGTTACCTCCAAGTATCCGGTCCCAGAGAATGTTTCCCAGCCTGTCGATTTTTACGATCCAGAAATCAGTTGATTCGGGATAAGGGTCGTTGGTGATATCGCCATCGGAGGAATAGGATGAACCCAGTAGGTAATAATTATTGCTTAAATCAGGTATTATCCTTAGCAGGTAGTCTCCATTTGAACCACCTAAAGTCTTTTCCCATATTAAATTGCCTGTAAAATCTGTATTTATAATCCACCAGTCCTGCCCGCCATGCAAATAACCAATATCACCATCATTTGAAAGTGTGCTACCGGCGATTAGATATCCATTATTTAACATTGCAATATCATTGGCTGCATCAGAGTCACTTCCACCAAAACACCCCTGCCATTCGATTTGAAAAGGCTGAGAGACAAGGCTGACACGCAATAACAAACTTAATAATAAAACAGATGTCTTTTTCATGTCCGAGGTTTAATGAAGGGGGATGTGAGAATCCATCCCCCTAATGTATTCATTACTTTACAATAATCTTGCCTGATTTCTTTAAATCGTTTACAACAAAGGTATAAAAATATACACCGGGTTTAATTTTACGTGTGTCCCAAATTTTTTGCCCCTGTTGTCCGGATACGGTAAAAACATCAATAATTTCTCCCATTACATTTGATATTTTAATAACTGCTTCTGATTCATTGGATGGTAGCGTATATTTGAAGCTGGTCCAATCGTTTGCCGGGTTCGGATTTACATCAATGCTTCCACCGAACATGGTATTTAGTGCCCCCTGACTTGCCGGTCCGGAGTTTTTGAAGCCCTCATTTTCAATTGTATTCAAACAATCACAAAAATGATGGCCATACTGTGTTTCAAGTATTCCTCTTGCAATTGATCCGGCAGTATTTACACTTGTTTCAGCAATGGAGATTAGGTTTTGCAACTCAGTGCTATCAAGATCTTTGATGCTCCTTTCATCCTGTCTTAGCTGAATTTCCAGGTTCAGTATATCCAGATACATGTTGTGCTCTTCCATTTCCCTCGTATCATAATCATACAACTGGGGCAAAAGTTCAGCAAGTGCAAGGGCATCTGCAAAGTTGCCCTCCTGCAAAAAGCTTGCGATGATTTGTTCATTGGCCCTGCGGCCACCCACATTGTCGAGCCAGTTGCGTAGTTCCTGTAGATCAATTGCGCCATCATTCAGGTTACTTCTAATCATCTCGTATGCCGCAAGTGTTTTCGCCTGGTTGTATTGTGACATTTGCTGCTCCAGTATGGTTTTATAAGTTGTTCCTTCGGCCACCTGTCTTAAAATTTCTATCATGTATGCCGGCAATGGATTTTCCTTATCTTCCAAATACTTTAACAATTCTTCTTTTTTCAACTCATCGGGATTTGCAGCAAGTATTTCAAAAAGTACTGCATCGGGTAAAACTTCTGTCTTGTCGGCAGCAGCCATCAGTACTTCCTGTGAGAGATGGGGCGATTTACCCAACAATTCTTCCCTGAGTTGCCACATATCCGTTGGCCACGCGGTTTCTACTTCAGATTTGAGGGCTTCGGTATTCCCCCCATCTTTCAATTGATTAAAAAGCGATTTAACATTGCTGTAATCAGTAAGTCCGGAAGCATACAACTGTTCTGTCTCCAGTATTTCGTCCGGGTTTAATACCAGGCCTCTGCCTTCGGTTTCTCCACTTCCACCACCATAATGCGATCTGCAATAGTTAACATTTGTTATTCCCTGGTCTATCACCTGATGGCATTTTAGGTCATCGGGATTTTGATTGGAATAATAGATATTGTCATAATAATAATATCCCACCATAAAATCTCCACCATTGTAAAAATGCCATGTTGTCCCTGATTGTGAAAAATCATTCCCTGCCGCATAATTTGGGCTACCCTGAGAGCATTGAATACCAGAGGAATTAATAAGATCCTCTTTAACAAAAAAATCAGCATAATTGTTTGAATTATGGTTGCAGTTAAATTCGAGGCCTTCCCAGGTATATCCGGTTCTAAAGTTTTGACCCTCTGTATAATTTGCATAGCTCAATCCTTCAAAGGTATTGAGGTAAATTTGGTCAGCAGCCTCAGTATTTTCCATACGGATGCCCACATAATTTCCGGGAGCGGCACCCTGATTTTTGGTGAAGTCGTTCTCTTCGATGGCAAAACCTGAGGAATTTGATGAATTGATACCAAAACCTGCCGCTGTCATACCCTCTCCTTCGCACTCACCTTCGTCAACTGCATTGTATCCAATGTTGAATTCAGAAAACAAAACACTGTAATTATTTACCGTCTGCACTTGCACTCCGCATTTATTGTTCGTAAATATTGCCCTGTTTATGGCAAATGTGTAGGTAGAAGCCCCTCCGGTAGCGTAGATAGCGTAATTAAAGCCATCAAACGTGGACTCATCATAATCAGAACAGGGTGTGTTTTGTGTTGTGCAATAGGCTTCTGCTGTAAAACCTGCGTTGTATGCTGCAATACCGGCATTGTATGCTGAAACGTTCTGAGCATCGGCATCAACAATAAAATCGCATCCTTCAAACCTGAGACCCTTTACGTTCGAAAGGTCTATATGTTTGTGGAAGGTTGCTTCACCGTGATAGTCAGACGTGATTTCGAATATGCAATCTACAAACCTCCCGTAATAGTCCAGTTCCACTGTAGGATATTGCGGATCAATGTTACTATAGTAAAGCGCATATACGGATTTGGCGTTATTGCGGAATACAGCATCTTCGGCATCGATGATACCTCCGGTTGTTTCATAATAACCCGGCCTCCAGAGTTCGATACCCTGGGTAGTATTTTCTACAACAGCCCAGTTTTTCAACTCCAGAAATCCCTGGGAGTATTTTCCGTTACCATCAGGCAATTGTGCTTCATCTTCATCACCCCAGACTTCGATACCACCCCAGGTTTGACCACAAGGGGCTGTGCAGGTTGCACCATCAAGTATGAGTTTCGCTTCAGATTCAATGATGATTTTCGAGCCTTCTTCGAAGAATAAGGTTCCACCAATCCACTCTGCTGTTGCACCAGATTCAATAATCAAATCCCCGACAAAATAATAATTGCCATCCAACTGGGTGTCCTCACTGATTTCTAAATCATAGAGATGTACATTTATCGGCAATGAATTGGGGGCCTCAAAAGTATTGATACTTACCTCATCAGAATATCCACTTATTCCATCACTATTTTCTCCTTTTACTGTGAAATAGTATGTTGTGCAATTTGTTAATCCATCAAGTGTTATTTGGGTTTGGCTTCCAGCGTTAATTGGCGAGTTGCCCTGTGTCAGACCAGTACCATTATATGGAGGATTTGGGTCTGTGTCATAATAGATTAGATATGAGGTTGCCCCTTGCCCTTGATAAACAAGCTTTACAGAGCCATCATCGATTTGTTGCGGATATACCACTGGTTTTGCCGGTTCCAAATTAATTCCAATTTCCATGACATCCTGGTGATAGATACCATCAGTATCTAATCCGGTAACAGTAACTAATCCTAATGCTTGTCCAAGTTCATTTCTGGTGTAGATTAAATTTGGGGGAAGTGATGGGGCACTGATATTCCAATATGTTGATCCTGATCCCCATAAATTTGTCAAATCAACATAGGTGTAGTCACCTTGTGAATGAAATAGTGTTATGGTTAAGTTCCACTCGTCTATTTCATCGCCGAAAGGATCTTCATCGAAAAAATCAGCTTCGTAAGAAATAAGATCCCCAACTGAGAAAGAGTTTACACTACTGGTTATTTCAATCCGATCTTCTATACCAATTGACGGTAAAACTTCAAATTCTACCCATACCTCTTGCCAAATATTTGGGTCATTCACATTTTTGACATCTAAAACGAAAGCATAGTTTCCTGGCGTGAATTCTATCGGGATTGTTCCGCTGACTTTAACTTCAACCTCATCCGATGGAGTGTCCAATTGGAAATAGTTTGGATTAATTAAACTGATCCATGTACTGGCATAGACGTATTGGTTGTAAGTTACAGAATATGTTTCAAGTGATTGAAAAAACTGCTTTTTGGCAACAAATGTGAATTCCACATAATTACCCGGATAAATACTCTGATAAATGCTATTCAAATCTATATAATTTGGTTCAACTTCAAATGATGGATTATTTTGCGAATTACAAATCATTGAAAAATTGAGCATTAAGTAAACTGGTAAAATAATTTTCTGAATAATTGTGTTCATGATTTAATCATTATTATGTATTACAAATAATTTAATAATTAGATATTTATTGTACTGGAAATCTTTCCAGTAGTGAGTTTATAGTTACTTTGTCAACTACAGTATCGGTGTATTTTGTTCTAAGACGAATCAAAATACCCAATCATATTCCCTCCATTTATTTAAAACGTTCCGCCTACTCTCTTCAAGATTTTCGGCCAACTCTTTTTTTGGTGATTCACTATATTTATCCCGGAATTTGAATTTTGTTCCATGTTTTTTTGTTAAATATTTTTAAACAAATGCGCCGGCAAGGCATCCTCCCCGGTGATGATTTTCCCCCGGCCTTCGGCATAGCGGTTAAATTCGGATGTTTTACCGGGGGTAGTGGTCAGTCCGTTGGTTAGCACGATATACCTCGTGCACATTCCATCAACGGATACTGCGGAAATGTTCTCTGTCCGGATGCGGATATCACCAGGGTAATGGCGGGCTTCTGCCTGTTTCTTTATAGCAAAATGAAACCAGGTCTGATCTCTTCTCTTCTCTTCTCTTCTCTGTACCTTATCCATCCCTCCACCTGAAACCTGAAACATGACAGCGTTGATGGTATTTATTTTAATGAAAGCAGCGGTACAAGAAAACATACCGCAAAGTGCAGCAAACGGCAAAAGATATGTTGGGGTAGTGGCCATTTTTTTAGCTTATTGTAACCCCAAATATACAGACATAAATTTGAAATTACATAACACAGGTTTTGTTAAAATGTGTTAATGTACCCATTTATTGAACGAACGTTGGATTTTTAAGGACTCCGATAGCTATCGGAGTTGGGTTTGGCCGAACATTCGTTTTGGGTAGATGTGTGTAATTTATACTGCTTCTTAATGTTTTTGTCCCGATGGGGTTCTTTCGGGGCTAACAAAATCCTTTTGCAGGAGGTATAAAAAACACCCAGGTCAAAAAAAATGATGTGCAAGAAAAAGTGATGAAGCGGGCTGTGTTGTTTTCTTACGTATGAGATAATTATTTCTTCCCCTCCACCTTCATCCCCTGTGCCTGGATGGCTGTAATCACTACCGTATTCACGATATCTTTAACCAGGCAGCCGCGGCTCAGGTCGTTTACCGGTTTATTGAGGCCTTGCAAAACCGGGCCGATGGCCACGGCATTGGCTGCACGCTGTACTGCTTTGTAGGTGTTGTTTCCGGTATTCAGGTCGGGGAAGATGAACACTGTTGCCTGACCGGCCACTTCGCTGTTGGGCATCTTCAATTTGGCCACGGTGGCGTCGATGGCGGCATCGTACTGGATGGGGCCTTCAATTTTCAGGTCGGGCCGGCGCTGGCGTGCAATGGCCGTTGCTTTACGGACTTTCTCGACATCTTCGCCTTTTCCTGATTCGCCGGTGGAGTAGGAGAGCATGGCTATTTTTGGTTCGATGCCGAAATTGATAGCCGTTTCAGCAGAACTGATGGCAATGTCGGCAAGCCCCTCCGAATTGGGGTTGGGGTTCACGGCACAGTCGCCATAAACCAACACACGGTCGCTGAAACACATCAGGAAAGAACTGGAAACAATAGATACGCCCGGTTTGGTTTTTATAAATTCAAAAGCAGGACGGATGGTATGCTGTGTAGTATGTACGGCGCCCGACACCATTCCGTCAGCATGGCCTTTGTAAACCATCATGGTGCCCAGGTAGCTTACATCGTGCATCACTTCAAAGGCCCGCTCTTTGGTAACACCCTTGTGTTTTCTTAGTTTGTAATATTGGGCGGCATATTCGTGAACAAGATCGTTGTCGTATGGATCGATGATATTTACACCCTTCAGTTGCAATTGAAGTGAAGCGGCTTTTTTGTAGATTTCATCTTCGTTGCCCAACAGGGTGATGTCAACAACATTTCTCCTTAGCAGGATTTCGGTGGCCCGCAGGATTCTCTCATCCTCAGCCTCTGGCAGCACAATGTGTTTACGGTTAGCCCGGGCCCGTTCGAACAGATCGTATTCAAACATGAGTGGTGTAACCACTTTCGACCTGGTAATACGGATGATCTTTCCAAGGTCGTCGATATCTACGTTGGCTTCAAAATGACCCAGTGCAGCAGCCAGCCTGCGGGGGTTGTCGGGTGACAGCACCGGTCTGATCCTGCTCACCTGTAGGGCGGTGTCGTAAGTGTCGGTTTCCACACCGTAAATCGATACAGGGAGTTTTTTAACGCCGTCCATCACCCTTACCATTTGCTCGCTGGGTTTGATGCCACCGGTAAGCAAAATACCGGATATTTTAGGGAAAGTATCGGCAAGCATGGTCATCATCAGTCCGATAAGGATATCGGTCCGGTCGCCAGGCGTGATGAAAAGAATACCGTCGCCGGTGAATTTAAGCACATGCTCCAGCCCCATGGCAGCTACCTTGAAATCCGAAATATCCATGTAAAGACTTTCATCATCGCCGTAAAAATGTGTCGCATGCAAGGAATTTACAACCTGTCGTATGCTTAATTTTTGGAGGATGCTGTTTTCGGGGAGGACAAAATTAATTTCACCATCCTTTTCGTTTTCATTGAGCATGTTCTTCAGTGCCTGGAAGTCGTTTACCGCTGCACGGTTAATGATCGTGCCAATCTGTTCACATTTCTCATCAGCCAGGATTTCCTTGATGATTTTCATCGTATCGGTGAGGTCATGAACCGATTTGCCGTTTCCATTGATCACTGCAAGAATAGGCGCCCCGAGATTATTGGCAAACCGGGCGTTGAAGTCGAATTCAAACTGCGTAAGTGAACCACGAAAGTCGGTGCCTTCACAAACAATAAAATCGCATTCCTTTTCAAGCATTTTATATTTATCGAGGATTCCGGTAACCACAGAATCCATATCACCGGCCTGCATTAGGTCAAGCGCCTCGCTGCTAGTCAAACCGAACATGGTATGATAATTAAATTTCAGGTTGAAACGCTCAGTGATTAAGCGGATGTGGTCGTCCATGTCAGTGGCCGAGGCAACGATTGGCCTGAAAAAACCAATTCTCTGTATGTGCCTCGATAAAACCTCCATGATGCCAAGAACAATCAGGGATTTGCCGGATTCGGGTTCTGCTGCTGCGATATATAGATTGTTCGTCATAAACTTATCAAAATCATCAATATTTCACCATTGTTATTCAAAAAACAAAGTAACTTTAAAAATTCGGAATAGTTGTGCTTAAGGGTGTTAAATTTTTTGTTACAGGTTTCAAGTTTGCAGGTTTCAAGTTTGCAGGTTTATAATAAATCAGATTGTCCGAATAAATTTTGTTAATCCGCTACGCGGAATACGGATTAATCATTGTAGCAAACAAGAGGCCTCCATTGGCTTTTTACCTCGTAGAGGTTTTACCAGCTAAAGGCTACAACCATTTCAATTATTTTTAGACGGACAG
>JABMQA010000638.1 GCA_013203545.1 Bacteroidota bacterium | reverse complement strand
CCATCAACTTTGCTACACAAAAAGAGGTTGACCTTTGCATGGAGCATATCCGCATTAGACATAGACAAAGACAAGTGGATATTGATCGGTATTATTGAGAAAATTTATTTTAGTAAAGTAGAATTAGATAAGCCATTAAATCGCCAAGGCTTTTATCTACTGACTCGACCATGGAGGCGTATCTTGCTTCGGGTTCTTCCAGGCCCCGGTCTTTATATTTCTTATAAAACCGATCATCCGGTTCCAGCGGCGTATGAACGCCATAATGCGACATGTACAAATAGAAGGGCTTATTAACCGAAAGGGCGCTATCCACAGCCAGTATTGCCTCTCTTGTGAGGGCTTCTGTAAGATTGATGTCCTGCCCGTGGTACTTTCCCAAGCCGGGCACATCCCATGTTTTACCACCACCCCGCCAGGCTGAGCTGAAATTGTTTTTGCCCAGATAACTGCCCGGGGCTCCGGCGGCGTGTCCGGCAATGTTGATATCGAAGCCCAGGTTCAGCGGATTTGAACCTGGTGTTCCGATGGCACCAAAATGGGCTTTCCCACAATGAATGGTGAGATAATCATTGTCTTTCAAAATTTGGGGCAAAGGGGTAACATAAATAGATCGCTCGATGGAATCCACAGCCTGTACACCGTTGACATTCCATTCAGGTATGCTAAGGTTTTCCGGTTCGGGCACGCTGTTTTTACCTCTTCGCAAGGTCCAGTTGGTAACCCGGTGGCGGGCAGCATTCATGCCTGACAACAAGCTAACCCTCGTTGGGGAACAAACAGCGCAGGCATAGGCCTGGGTGAACTTCATGCCCTCATCAGCCAGCCGTTCCATATTTGGGGTATGGAATTTCCGGTTGTTGGGTGTGGTATCAGTCCAGAACGGTTCGGATGTGTCCTGCCAACCCAGGTCGTCAACCAGGAATAGGATGATGTTGGGTTGTAAATCCGCGTGCTCCTTCCTGCTGAACTGACAGGAGGGTACAACTAATATTAACAGGACACATAATAAAAGGATTGGTGCTCTCATTATACCCCAATTTATGATTATTTGTGACAATCTATCTAATGATCAAATGGCACCTGCCAAAGGTAGTACATAATCCTTGAAAGACATTGCACCACATATTCAGGCCCAATTCAACCTGCACTTCATCCGGCAATTCGCACAAATGTCACAACTTTTTATACTCCCCCCCACTTAATTGGAATGTTTTGCGTTAGTACCGCTGAATTTTTTTTAGTTCGGATTTCCCGATGTGACGGGAGATGCAATTAAAAGGTTCAGACTTAAATCATTCTCAATCCAGAACGAGATTTATGAAATATATTTTTCTACTTTTGACTTTGTTCTTTACCGGAGGGATAAAAGGGCAGGGCAATACTGATGATTTTCCATTCTTAAAAAAAGGTGATTCTCTTGTTTCTGCTGAAAATCATACTGCAGCTTTTGTTTTTTATCAGGATGAACTAAACAGCGAACGAGCCATTCGTGACTCTCTACACCGGGCTGAAATATACCATCGGCTTTGCCTGACCGCTGAAGAACTGAACCGGTACCCGGAGGCCATTTCTTATCACCTTAAATGGCGCAGTTTGCAGCCTTTCTTGAATCAAAAACACCAGCAGCAGTATATTGATAGAGTTATCAACTTACTGCCACATGCTACCGATAGTCTTGGCTTAACACGATTGTATTACCGGTATGGCCTTTTACTTTCCAGAGAGACCAATCGAGTACTGGCGCTGAACTATTTTTTAAGGGCCCTGGATTATGCCAGAGGTATTAAGAATTATGCCGCCATGGCTACCATTTCCAACGATATCGCCGGAGAATACTGGGATGCCGGACAAAAGGATTTATCCACCCAAATGTACAAAGAATCTCTGGAGGCAGCTGTGGCCTTAAAAGATAGCAACCGGATAGCCGGGGTTTATATGAACCTTGCAGGCAATTATCTTGAGGAAGGTGATTTTAAAACGGGAATCCCGATGCATCTTGAAGCTTTAAAAATAAAGGAATTACTCGCCGACAAATCCAAACTAGGCTATTATTATGTACAGACAGCATTGGTTTACCATAATGCCCGCAATTTTGAGAAATGGGAGGAATATGTGCACAAAGCCTACAAGATCAAAGATTGTGAAGCCTGCACCTCTCCCATGGAAAAAGCCATGCTTTATGCAGAACTCGGTGGCCTGGCAAAATATAAAAATCAGATACCTGCAGCCATTCAATATTATGATACACTCTTGAATTTGAGTAAAGAAATCGCCTATTGGAACGGCCAGAAAACGGCATTGGATAACCTGGCCCTCATTTATAACGATATGGGGAACTATACTAAAGCCCTTGAAATGATCACTCAATCGGAGGATTTTCTAACTGAAAATCCATACCATCATATCAGTCATCAGAATACCAGGGCTGAGCTTTTATTCCAATTAGGTAAATTGCAGGAAGCCTTTGTGTTGCTGGATAAAAACATCCGGAATAAAGCACTTTCAAATTATGCATCCGAAAGGCTAAGGACCTACAGTTTATTGTACCAGACGAACCGTCAACTTAAAAGGTACAAAGAGGCTTTTCGCTGGAATGATTCGATTCGCGTTCTCGAAAATTTGTTGCGCGACGCTGATGTTCGCAAAGAAATGGTTTCCCTTGAAACCAAATACCAATCAGAAAAAAAAGAACAGCAGATTTCCCTGCTAACGGCAGAAAATAAAATTAAAAATCAGCGGATACGTCTGTCCTGGATGTTTATCGGCTTACTTGTAGTGTTGATAGTGCTGGTGTTGAGTTTGCTGTTTTTTCGCCGGAGACAGGCTGCTTTTAAGCAAAGCGAATTGCAACAGCAGTTGCTTCGATCGCAGATGAATCCGCATTTTATCTTTAATGTGATGGGATCAATCCAGAGCTATTTATACAAAAACGAAGCAGCAAAAGAAGCAGATTATCTCAGCAGGTTTGCATCTTTAAGTCGCTCTGTTCTGGAATTCTCTTCACAGGAAAATATCACACTGAAGGAAGAAATAGATATGCTTCAAAATTATATTGAACTGGAAAGGGCAGGCAGGAGCAACTCTTTTGAAGTCTCTTTCATGATCGATGATGATATGGAAATGGATTTTATCGAAATCCCCCCTATGCTTTTACAACCTTTTGTTGAAAATGCCATCAAACACGGATTGGGAAACATCGATTACCCTGGTAAATTGAGCCTGCGCTTCGAGGAAAAAAAGGATCATATTGCTGTTGAGATAGAGGATAATGGCTCAGGACTTAATAATAGTGACAACGGTCACCATAAATCGAAGGCGCTGGAGATTTTTCAGCAACGAAAAAAGGGAATTGAGCAGAAGTTCAAAAAAGAGCTTACTTTTGAAATTCAGAATCTGAGCACATTTGATCAAACCAAACAGGGGGTAAGGGTGTTTATACAACTCCCGATATTAAACAATGATTAAGGCAGTAATAATTGACGACAGTCCGGAGATCAGGGCAATAAATAAAAAATTGCTGGCAGAGTATTTTATTGAAATTGAATTGTTGGGTGAAGCTGATTCGGTGGAGACCGCATACGAATTGATTCGAAAAACAAAGCCACATCTGGTGTTATTGGATATTGAACTTAAGGGTGGAACCGGGTTTCAGCTTTTACAAAAACTCAAACCATATACCTTTAAAGTTATTTTTATAACAGGCCACAACCAGTACGCCCTGAAGGCCATTAAATTTCACGCCATCGATTATATATTGAAACCTGTAAATGCAACCGAGTTTCAGGAAGCAGTTCAAAGCACAGTGGAGTTAATTGAGAAGGAGGTGGCCACCAGTGATCAAAGCGAGCACTTTTTGAAGAGCTTCAATCAGAATGGCAGTCCGGGGAAAATTATGCTCCGTACTGTCAGTGCCCTTCATTTAGTTGATATAACCGACATCCTGTATTGTAGAAACGACAACAACTACACCACCTTTTATCTCAGCTCCGGCGAAAATATTATGGTTTCCAAAGGCATTGTTTTCTACAACGAAATTCTTTCGGAATCCGGCTTTTTCAGGCCACACCAATCATATCTTGCAAATTTGCAACATGTCAGGAAAGTGGATAAAGCTGATGGTGGTTTTGTGGTTTTGGATTCCGGCGATGAAATTCCCATATCCTCCAGAAGGAAAAAAGGATTGATCCGGCTCCTTGAAACTTTATAGAATTGAGCTTGTCCTTGAAGAAACAATTTTATCATCATTCTTCGGAGGGGTTTTACTCCACAGTTGCATGGCAAAGAATATTGAGGTTGTATTTCTGATGTGATCGTGGATAAAATTTACATTCTCCAGTGTTGAATTAACAAGGAAACCAACGTGCTAAGTTGGCGCAATAAAATCAAAACTCCAACTGTGTTGAGTGTCATTTCAGCTATTTGATTTCCGAGAGGCTCCTTTTCCACTAATCCAAAAATGTATTTTTCCATTGCTTCCATCAACTGGATTCAGGCCCGCACAGACCAAATTGTCCGGCAACTGTTTTTTTTACCTGTCAATATTTTACCATTGTTAACGAATTCACATTACTCCCCGGCGAATTCAAGTTCATTCAATGATACCCTGTAGGGAGTTTTACTTTTGTCCCACAAAATCAGAACATGAAAAAGCCAATTCCTATTAACACTGAAAGCAGCATATATTTTATTGATCCCGATGATGTATTGTATTGCAAATGCAAGGATGCATCAACAACGCTGAATATGATAAACAACGAGTCGCTTGTCATTTCCAGAGAGCTTGACGCAGTTGAAGAACTATTGGAAGGGAATGGTTTTATTCGTCCGCATCAATCCTATCTGGTAAACAGGAATCACATATTAAAAATAGATATAGCTAACGACTATACGCTGATTTTGACAAATCAGGAGAAAATACCAACCGATGTATTAATGCGCAAAGAAATGGTGGAAACTTTAAAGACAGGAATATAAAAAACAATACAACATATTTTCATAACAAATAAACAATTAATCTTTAAAAAAATCAAATTTATGAAGAAGACTTTTTTAGCAATTGCAGTTCTTTTAGGTGTATTAAGTGTTACCATAACATCTTGCAAAAAAGATGATGATGATAATCCAAATCCCCCAGGAACCTCCGGCACATACCAATTGTACATGGACAACAATTTGATCACTGAAGGAACAACGGATGAAGTTGGCATGGTAGCAAATGCAGTAACCTTATCCGAAGGTGAAACCATTAGCCTGTTACTCTCTTCAGTTCCCCTGACTGTTGGAGAAACCATTGACATTGATGGTTCCAACTGTACCGTATCAATTACAGGTAAAAATTTATTGTTATCGGATGGAAGTGATGAATTGTATTTTTCCATTGACGGATCGATGACGAGGGTTTCAGACTCTAAAATTTCCTTTGAAGGAAATTGCTCAGCCTTAATGGGGACAAGCACGCATACTTTCAACGGCTATGTTGAATCAGATGTGTACAAAGTTATCCAATAGTGATATGGGGCCGTCTCATTACCCTTGAGTAAAGGTCATTTCGACCGAAGCAGGTACTGATGAGACGGCCCCGTTGATATTTAGAATAAAACCAATCCTGTAATAGGGATTGGTTTTTAATGGGTAAGTTTGAATTTCTGGTCCCGCTGGATGTATCATTAATTTGTTCAAATATCTAAACCTTTCAAGATGAAAAAAACAGCATTATTTCTTCTCCTCACAGCACTTGCTATTATGGGCAATGCTCAAAAATCAAAAATAGAGGGAAGCTGGCTTATGATAAAAGCTGAGGTCGGAGGCGAGGTACAGGAGCCCTATTTCATCACCGATTTTAAAGAAAACGGAACGATGGAAATCATGGGGATGGATGCCGGAAGCTGGAAATACGATAAAAACAGCCATACAATTGTCATGGAATCTGAACTTGATAAGGATTTCAGTGGTGAAAGTAAAATCATAAGCATTACTGAAAACGAATTGGTGGTTGTGAAAAACGAAGCGAAGCTTTTCTATATAAAAATTAATCCGGATGAAATACTGGAAAATAATAAAGTATCCGGTCTTGGGGGCACCTGGAAAATAGAGAATGCTGAAAATACTGAGGTGAGTCAGTTATTAAAATTTGAACTCCCCGATGCTTTTGTGTTAATAGAAATGGAATACGGAGCCACCAGTACCACGAGAGGAACCTGGATTTTTAATACAAATGACGAAACGCTTACGCTTATTGGGCGAACTCAGTTACTCAGGGGGAAGAGTACAATTCAATCATTTAGCACTGAGAAGTTGGTACTCGAAAATAAAGGAAGTATTGTTATTGCCATGAAACAAAATGATGATTCCAATAAAGTTGAGCGCCTCACATTTGAATTTAAAGAATTTGAAGATGAGAATACCGGTGAATACATTAGTTCTGATGAATCCGGTTTGCCATGGCTTGAATTTGAAGAGATGGTATCCTTTTTAGGCAATGTGGAGTATATAAAATACAGGCAGGGAAGCTTAATTGAGGAAATGAATTCTTTTAATTACAGCACCATTTTGTCAACCATAGCTGTAAACTCAGAGGAACAAACGGTGGAGTTTACCAATCTCAGTATTTCGGACGGCGACACCATGCAATATTCGCAAAACTATAAGGGTGGTTTAATGGAAAGTTATAACTATTTCTTCCCAAAGGAAGGCCCTATGCCCTATCGGATTCCTGGAACAGAATCAGTTACAACGGCTGCCGGAACCTTTGAATGTACAGTTGTTGAAGGTTTTGATGGATTTGACAAGGTAAAGTATTGGTTAATTAGTGCTGCCGGCTTTTCCATGCCATATTTCCAGCGGATCATTTCCATGATGCCGGGGAATACCTTTTTAGCGAATTCCAATAATGCCTTAGGTTTAATAACTTATTTATTAAAATCAATAAAGCCTGATGCAACAATTGAATGCTAAGATAAGGGTGCTGCTTAATCTTTTATTAGTTAAATAGTATTTCAAAATGAATAGCATAATATTATTTTTTTTACTTCTACTTTACTAAAATAAAAGGATAAATTTTTGTTGT
>JABMQA010000637.1 GCA_013203545.1 Bacteroidota bacterium | reverse complement strand
ATGGTATTGATGCGCTGTCCGGTCATCTGACTAATATCTTTTGTGGACATATTGAGACGCAGAAAGGCACATAATTTCAATTCGTTGGGGGAAAGTTCAGGGAATTGATCACCCAATTTTCTATAAAATTCACCATGAACCTGTTTAAACCTCAGTTCGAATTCTTCCCATATTTCCTCATCAGTCGTCCGCTTGATATCACGGGCTACCCTCAAAATCGCAGCTTTGGTTTCTTCCCTAACCGCATTGTTCTTGATGTGGATAAGTTGGTTTGATATGTCCGACAGTATTTCGTTTTTCTTGATGAGGTTCAGAACGTTTATGGTGAGTTCCTTGTTTTTAAAGGCCACTTCATCCTCCAGGCTTTGTTTTTGCAGGAGGACGTTCTTTTGTTTCATTTTCTGCCTTGTCATCAGCGACAATACAACCACAATGATGGAAACCAATGAAATAATAAGTATGATGATATAAAAATCTTTCCGTTGTTGCTTCAGTTTTTGTTCCTGGTTTTGTTTCTCATATTTGTACTGAAGCTCGAGTTTTGCCATTTTTGTAAGACTCTCTTCCAGTGCCAGGCTATCACTCATCTGGTGAAGAATATGGATATATTTGTAGGCATTATCAAGGTCATCCATTGTTTTGTAAATGTCATGCAGCTCTTTTGCAGCATCTCTCATAACTTGTTTAAGGCCATTATTTTCTCCAATCTCAAAAGCATCTCTTGCATAAGTCAGGCTTTCACTAGTATTACCAATTTCAAAATAGTACTCTGACAGGTTTAAATAAATGGAAGCGAGTTTAGGCATATTGTTGAGTTCCGAAAAAATATCCACTGCCTTAAGGTGGAATACCAGGGAGGTGTCGTATTGTTTTTTGTCCTGGTAAATATCTGC
This sequence comes from Bacteroidota bacterium, assembly GCA_013203545.1. Taxonomy (GTDB): domain Bacteria; phylum Bacteroidota; class Bacteroidia; order Bacteroidales; family 4484-276; genus JABMQA01. The sequence goes on along the minus strand of JABMQA010000637.1, from coordinate 7,841 downwards.
CAGGTTCAGGTAATTAACCCCTTCCCACAATCGTCGGCCAATGTTTTTATTGATCTCAATGGCCTCCCGGATATATTGCTCAACCTTGTCAAACTGATTGAGCATGGCATGAACGGCCGCAACATTGTTTAATCCGCGCGAAATGCCAGGTTTATCATCAATCTGCCTCGAAATGGCGAGCGATTTTTCGTAATATTCCAATGCTTTTTCAAACATTTTCTGTTCGAAATATAAATATCCAATGCTGTTGAGGGCACGACTGATGCCCGTTTTATCGCCAATTTTTTCGTACAATTTCAGGCTCTCGAAGTAGTATTTGGAACTTAAGGCGTACTCGCCGATGTCAGTGTAGATCTGACCTATAATTCTTTGGGCTTCGGCCATATCATCATCAATTTTCAATTCCGTAGCCAGTTCAATCGCCCGCATAGCATGCTTCATCGACGATTTGTAATCTGAGGCACCCCAATAAATGGAGGCCATTCTTACTGTGGAGCGTAATATTTCAGGGTCCAGGTTTTCTTCCTTTGCCAGGGTATTTGCGTCCTTCACATAAATCAATGCTAAATCGGGTTGATTGTTTTTTAGCAAATCAACAAGTTGAAGCAGTGTTCTAACCTTTACAATTTTATCAGGAGATGAATTCAAAATCGATTTCAGGCTGTCGACCTCTGCCTGATTTTGGGTATAAGCGGTGCTATGGCCCCCAAAAATTCCAATTAGAATCAGCAGAAGGCCATAATATAAATTTCGATATGGATGTTTACTTTTCACAGACAATGATCAGGCGTTTCACGCAAAAATATACAATAATTGAATGCGATGTGTTTACATGGCTCTGCCGGAAATAAAAAAAACCTCCCGAAAAAATTCCGGAAGGTTTTAATATGGTGGAAATAAGAATTATTTTTTTACAACATTACCGGTAATTTGTAAAAGTGTTTTCTTGTCAGCATCGTTGGTTTGTACGGTAATGGATTTTCTGAATTTTCCATTTCCGGTACCATTGTATGTAACAGACAGTTTTGTTGATTTTCCAGGAAGTATCGGTTCCTCGGCATATTTAAGGTTTGTGCATCCACAGGAAGCTTTGGCATAGGTAATCAGCAAGGGCTCATTACCGGTGTTGGTAAGTGTGAATTCAGCAGATTTGGGGACTTTGTATTCAACATCTCCCAGATCAACCACGGTTTGATCCCATGCTGCCTTTGGGCCAAGGGCAAGGGAAGTACTTGCATTTGATGAATTTCCGGCTGTTGCAGCATCCTGCGCCATCAGTGTGAAAGCCGGTAGTGTAACCAGCATAACTAAAATTAAGGTAACCTTTTTCATAAGTAAGAAGTTTTAATGTTATTGGTATTAATTTTTTTCGACAATACAAAGGTCTTACAATCTTTTTAATAAGCGTGTTAACGAAAATCTAAACTTTGTTAACGAAATGTAAATACAACACAATCCAATTGATTTTCGTTTACTTTTATCGTTTAAAAATGTTAAAAATCAAATCTGTGCTGATTCTTAGAAGCCGTTTAAATTTTTCTGGAGCGATAACAACATTATGAAGCGTAACCAAATTAGGTTTATTGTGATTCTGGGAACTTTTGCCATTACCGGTATTATTTTAATACAGACCTATTGGCTTCAAAAATCGTGGAATATTCACGAAAAACAACTTAATCAAACCATTTTTATCGCCCTGCAAAATGTGGCTGAAAAACTCAGTGTTTACAACCAGACTGTTTTGCCCAATGAAAATCCGGTCAACCAGTTATCTTCCAATTATTTTGTGGTAAATGTTAATTCGGTCATCGATGCCAATATCTTGGATTATTACCTCAGAACGGAATTTGACAAGCTTAATATCAGTACCGATTACGAGTACGCCATTTACGATTGTCATGACGATAAAATGGTGTATGGAAACTATGTTTCGGCAAAGGGTGAAGAAAAGCAGATCAAACTTTCCAATAACCTCCCTAAATACAGTGAGTACATCTACTATTTCGGGATTAATTTTCCGTCAAAAATTGATTACCTCAGCGGTGATATGTTGCTCTGGATCGTTTTTTCAGCCATCCTTCTGATATCGGTTATCTTCTTTAGCTATTCCATATTTATCATACTTCAGCAAAAAAGACTTTCGGAATTGCAAAAGGACTTTATTAATAATATGACCCATGAGTTTAAAACACCGATTTCGAGTATAAACATTTCCGCTGATGTAATTTCCGATCCCGACATACTGAAAGACCCAAAACGGTTACTGAATTATGGAACCATTATAAAACAGGAGAATAACCGGTTGAACAAGCAGGTGGAAAAAGTCCTTCAGATCGCACGAATTGAAAAGTCGGGGTTCGAACTGAAAAATGAAAAGATTGAACTGAACAAACTTATCAGTGATGTTGCGGATAATTGCAGGTCTAGCAATAACCTGCAGAAGGTGATAATCACTACAAGGTTTGACGGGCAGATTAAAACAATCGTTGCGGATAAATTGCATTTGACCAATATTTTTCACAACCTTCTGGATAATGCTGTAAAGTACTCGGATGGTAAACCGGAAATTAACATCGAAACCAGGCTAAATGAAAAGCTGGTTGTTGTGAGTGTTGCAGACAATGGGCCTGGTATATCGAAGGAGTATCAGCATAAAGTTTTTCAGAAATTTTTCAGGGTGCCCACCGGGAATATACACAATGTAAAGGGTTTTGGCCTGGGATTGTATTATGTGAAGAGTATTTGTGAGGCACACAGGTGGAAAATCCATCTTGAAAGTGACCGAAAAAGGGGAACAAAGTTTATTATTGAAATACCAAAGTAAATGGATGCAAAGGCAAAAATATTATATGTTGAGGACGATTTAACACTTTCGTTTGTTACCAGGGATAACCTCGAACTGAGGGGGTATAAGATTGATTTTTGTATGGATGGGGAGGAAGCGCTGAAACTATATACGGAAAGCAGGTACGACCTGTGCATACTGGATGTGATGCTTCCGAAAATGGATGGGTTTGAGCTTGCGAAAAATATCAGGCAAGGCAACCAGGAAATACCAATAATATTCCTCACTGCGAAGTCAACAAAGGAAGACAAAATATATGGCCTGAAGCTCGGCGCTGACGATTACATTACCAAACCCTTCAGTATAGAAGAATTGGTATTGAAAATTGAGGTCTTTCTGAAAAGATCACGCCAGAGCAAACCCAATATTGATTTGGGTGATGAGTTTAGTCTTGGGAAATTTGTTTTCGATACCCGCAACCAGCTTTTAAAAGGCCCTGATAAAAACAGGCAACTTACTTATCGCGAGGCTGAATTGCTAAAAATATTTTGTAAGAATCAGGATGCCATCCTCAAGCGCGATATCATACTGCATATGATTTGGGGTGACGATCATTATTTTGCCAGCCGCAGCCTCGATGTTTTTATTTCACGTTTACGGAAGTACCTGAAACCGGATCCCGGCATAAAAATCGAAAATATTCATAATGTGGGATACAGGCTGAGAACAAAAGAAAATTTATGATTAATTCTAAATTATAAAAAGATGAAAAAAGTTTTGCGTATTACCGGAAAAGCCCTGTTAATCCTGTTGATTGCTGTTGCATTATTTTTCGGTGTCATGTATCTCGTTACTATGGGTGATTATCAGGTTGCTCAAACCGTTCAACACGATCCGTCCATCCCACACCTGGAAATCAACGGTACAACTTTGCATGTTGAGACTTTTGGGTCAGATACGTCCCGTCCGGTTGTTGTGGTGCATGGAGGCCCGGGTTATGATTTCAGGTATCTGTTAAGCCTGAAGGAACTGGCCGAAGATTATTTTGTGATATTTTATGATCAGCGGGGTAGTGGCCTTTCCGAAAGGATTCCGGCAGAAGAGTTGAATCTTGAAAACTCAATTTCCGACCTTGATGCCATCATCAATCATTTTGCCCCCAATAAAAAAGTAAATATCATCGGGCATTCGTGGGGGGCAATGCTATCATCAGCCTACTTGGGTAGATATCCCGGCAAGGTAAATAAGATCGTACTTGCCGAACCCGGAATCCTGGTTCCTGAAATGGCCTCCATGTTCCAGGAAAGGACCAATGGCCTGGCTGCTGAGTTTAGCTTCCCCCTGGTCTGGCATATCGTAAAAAGCTGGTTCGAATCACTTCATGTTGAAAAGATCGATGCCGGGGCTAAAAATGACTATTTTCTTGCGAGGCTCATATTCGATTATAAAGGCGAAAATCATCCCTTGCGTGGATATTATTGCGGTGGCAGGCTACCCGAAGAAATCCCGATTTGGCGCTGGGGTGCGTTGGCTGCCTTCACCATCCCAAATGACAATTTTGATGACGATGGAAATTTCACAGCCAACCTTACAACGGGTGTTCAGGATTTTAGTGGGAAAGTTCTTTTTCTTACCGGTGCCTGCGACACATATTTGAGTAAGGATTTCCAGGAAATGAATATGAGATACTTCAATAATGCCCACATGGTTTTGGTCGAAAACTCAGGTCACTACATGTTTTCAGATAATCCGAATGCGTGCAACAGGATTGTTTCTGATTTTTTTTGTGAATAGAATTTTCTTTTCTAAACCATATCATATCAACACAATAGCGTAAAGAGTTATAAATTGTAAAAACTTTCTAAAAAGCTTTTGAAAGAAATCCCTATTTTTACAAAATATTTCTAAAGCAAAATCTTGAAATAATCTCTACGCTAAAATTATGAATTTCGATCCGGTGTTTTTACTAAATGGGAACCTGAAAAATCTTTCCAATTTAGGAATAAAGAAGTATTACCAGAAAAAGTGCATTCTTAAGCATTTGTACCGCAAGGGCACCTTATCCAATCCGGAAATATGTAAATTAACAAACCTGAGTTCCCCATCCATTCATAAATTATTAAATGAACTCATTCATGAAAACCTGGTAAAGGACGAAGGAATTGGAAAATCCATCGGAGGGAGACGCCCCAATCTTTTTGGGATAGATCCTGAAGCACGGTTTATTATAGGAATAAGTCTTGGCCACCAAAGTTCGGAAGTTGCAGTTTTTAATATTAAGAACCAAATCATCAATCAAATTCATACAATAGATATTCACCTTCATAATAGCCAGGCATTTATTGACAAACTATATGGATTTGCAATGGAGATAATAAACCGGTCGGGGATTAATATGGATAAAATATTAGCTGTGGGAATTGGTATTCCGGGGCTGACTGATCCGGCGAGTGGTTCCAGTTATTCACATCTGAATTACAGCGAAAAATCTGTGAAGGAATTGTTTGAAGAAAAATTTGATAAACCGGTTTTTATTGATAACGATGCAAGGGTAATGGCCCTTGGTGAATTTGCTTTTGGCCTGGCCAAACGTAAAAGCAATGTTTTATGCCTGAATATCGGGTCAGGGATTGGAATGGGGATGATACTCAACGGGAAATTATACCAGGGTAATTCGGGATTTGCCGGAGAATTCGGACATATTAAAATTGAAGAAGATGGATTGCTCTGCATGTGTGGAAAACGAGGATGCCTGGAAACTGTGGCTTCGGGCCTGGCACTGGAGAGGGTGGCCAGGGAAGATATTGGTGCAGGTAAGATTACCAAGATTGATGAGTTGCTGATGGGTGATCTTTCAGCCCTTTCATCTGAAATTATTATCAAATCTGCCCAACGCGGGGATCAATATTCAATCGACCTTCTGGCAAAGATTGGGGAGTATCTCGGCAAAGGCCTTGCCACACTTATACATCTGTTCAATCCCGAGGCAATAATTATCGGGGGCAAGGTGGCAAGTGCAGAAAATTTTATTACCGATTCCATTCAGCAAACACTTAACAAATACACCATCTACCAGATAAAAAAGGAGACCCTTATCATGACATCACAGCTTGGTGAAATGGCAGGTGTATTGGGCGCTATGGCACTGGTAATGGAAAATGTATTTGAAGATGTTCCCGCAAGCAGGATGCCGGTGTAATGGTAAAATACCAAAATGTCAATCTGCATGTTTATTTATCCATTTCACGCTTTATGTTTATATTTGTTAATGCAATTTAAATCATGAAATATTAATCGTATGGATAAAAATTTTACCCGCCGTAATTTTATAAAAGCAAGCTCTGTAGCCGGAATCGGTCTGGCAGTAACACCGTCATTTGCTTTGGGAAATCCTTTTAAACCTGAAAAAGTGAAAATTGGTCTGATAGGCGTTGGGCTCCGGGGTCAGAATCACCTCTATAACCTGTTGCAACGAAATGATGTTGAAGTCACTGCCATCTGCGATGTTGATGATGGCATGCTTGCAAAATCACTTGAACTGTTCAAAAAGGCAGGCGCACCCATGCCACAGGTTTATACCGGTGATGATTATGCTTACCTCGATTTGCTTGAAAGAAAAGATATTGCGGGAGTAGTTATTTCCACACCCTGGCTGTGGCACCCGAAAATGGCCATCGACACCATGAAGGCCGGGAAATACGCAGGCCTGGAAGTTTCTGCTGCCAATACCATAGAGGACTGCTGGGATATGGTGAATACGAGTGAGGAGACCGGATCACCATTGATGATACTCGAAAATGTGTGTTATCGCCGCGACATTATGGCCATCCATAATATGGTAAAGCAGGATATGTTCGGCGAACTTATCCATTGCCATTGTGGTTACCAGCACGACCTGAGAAGGGTACTGTTTAACAATGGGGAACAACCTTATGGTGGCGGGGTTGAATTTGGGCCAAAGGCATATTCTGAGGCAAAATGGCGTACCGAACATTACCTTAAAAGAGATGGGGATGTTTATCCCACACACGGTGTGGGACCGATAGCGAATTTTCTGGATATTAACCGGGGCAACCGGTTCGTATCGTTAACATCAACCTCAACAAAAGCAAGGGGATTGCACGATTACATTGTGAAAGAGGGTGGTGAGGGTCATCCCAACGCCAAATTGAAATGGAAAATGGGGGATGTGATTACCTCGACCATATCTACGGCCAACGGCGAATCCATCATCGTGATCCATGATACAAGTCTGCCAAGACCCTATTCCCTTGGCTTCAGGGTACAGGGAACCAAAGGAATCTGGATGAAGGACGGTAACCAGATCTATATCGAAAATATCAGCCCTCCACATAAATGGGAAGACTCGACGTCCTATATCGAAAAATATGACCATCCCCTGTGGAAAAAGTTCGAAGAGCAGGCCACCGGCTCCGGTCATGGTGGTATGGACTTCTTTGTTTTAAACGCATTTGTCGAGTCGGTGAAACGGCAAATCCAGCCTCCGCTTGACGTTTATGATGCCGCTGCATGGAGTGTGATTACAGGCCTTTCGGAACAATCGATATATAACGGTGGCGAACCACAGGATTTTCCTGATTTCACACGCGGCAGATGGATTAAAAGGAAACCCGTTTTTGGATTGGGAGACGCATATTAAATCAAATCAGGCAATCAAAAAAAATTATCGGATATGAGATCTCAAAAAATTGGCTTAGCCTTCATCGCTGTTTTGTTTGGACAGGTTTTTACACTTGCCCAAACTGAAGGATTAACGTTGGATCCTGTTTTTAATGACATTGAAAATCCTGTAGTAACCGGAAGGAAAAAAGTTGAAGCCCACACTTTTGCAATTCCATATGCCACAACCGGTCAGGCATTTGAAAATATATGGGGGGATTCGCCCTATTACCGGTCATTAAACGGTTCCTGGAAATTTAATTGGGTGGAAAATATCGGTGAAAGGCCACTGGATTTTTATAGGCCTGATTTTAATTCAGATGGTTGGGATCAGATAGCAGTTCCATCCAACTGGGAATTGCAGGGCTATGGTATT
>JABMQA010000636.1 GCA_013203545.1 Bacteroidota bacterium | reverse complement strand
GGCTACGACGTCTATTTTACCCAGGTTTACCCTGATGAAGACGATGTTTACCCCGACCTGATGATAGGCCGCTGCAGCGTGGATACTGTAACACAGGTGCAAAATGTGGTGCATAAATTACCGATTTTAAGAAACTTTGCTTAGTTTTGATGTTTAATAAATTAGAAAAAACAAGATATGAAAAACTTTACTTTACTTTCAACTCTCCTTCTGTTTGCAGTTTGTTCCTTTGCCCAAAAAATAACAAGAGGGCCAGATATTGGCGAAATATATTTCCTTGGCCCTACCCACACAGGAACAGGGCTTTATTACTCTACAGATTTAGGGGAAACTGCTGTTTGTGTAGATAGTGTAAAGGATTTTAAGACCATTGCTGCAGATATTGAACAAGGTGGAATTTATTGCGTTGAGATGCCACATAATTTATATTACTCACCAAATTATGGAAATAATGGTTCATGGGTTTTCAAAAACGGAGCAACGGAATTAAGCGAGAATATTGAGAGCGGAATTAATTCTGGAAGGATTTTTTCAAATTTCTATATGCATAGTGAAAACTTTGGTATAAATTTTATTTATCACTCTTGTAATGGTTATTTTGGTGATGTTAGAGAATTTGGAGTTGATTATATTAATGATAATTATGGGTATGTTTTTTCTGTGAAGCTAACTAATGCTGATACATCGTATTTATTTAGGACATTCGATAAATTTGAAAATGTTGAGGTTATTCAAAAATACTATTTCCCAAATGGACAAACAAAATACCTATTTAGCGGTAGTGAAGAGGGAGAAATTTATGTATATTTTAAAGAATTGGGCGTATTAAAATTTAGTAATAACTATGCGGAGAGTTTTAATATTATTGATAAATTTAATATAATTAATTACGCTTCATTTGATCTGATTGGAGGAATTCAAATTGGTGAAGTTTATATTTTATATAGTTTTATTAATATGATGTGGCAAAATGCCCATACATACATTTTCCATTCTACAGACTATGGAAAAACATTTGAAGTATTTCATCCTTTTGCAAAAGGGAATGAACCTCTACTTGCAAACTTTTCTGCGATTGATAAGGAAATACCTATAACATCTCCGTTACAATTCTCAAATTTCTCCATAGGCGATATCGAGGAGTATCAATGGGATTTTGACAATGATGGTATTATTGATTCTTACGAAAGAATTCCGGTTTATACTTATGCTGATACCGGATGGTATTCCGTGAAATTAACAATTGTAGGCGCAGACAGCACAAATTCATTTGTTAAACAGGATTACATTCATGTTATTGATACAACAACCGGCGCAAAGGAGAGGCAATTAGAAGAAATAGGAATCATCCCCAATCCGTTTTTGAATCAGATAACTATTACTTCAGCATCTCGATCAGAATCAACTTCAATATCCATTTACAATTTGAAAGGTGAAAAGATTATTGAAACTCTTGAGCGAAATAATAAGTCGATCACAATAAATACTTCTGGATTAGATCCTGGCGTATATATTCTTAATATTTTTAATCAAAACACATCATTAAATTATAAAATCATCAAAAAATGAGCATTATGAAAAAATTAACACTCTTTATCGTATTTGTTTTATGTGTTTTTACTTTGCAATCACAAAACTGGTTGGAATTCACTGCTTCCGAAAGTACTTTTCCTACCTATAACATTGTACAATCAAATGATACAGTCGTAAAATTTTCTGTTACTGTTCCCGGGATGTTCGAAGCCTCTGTTGATACATTCAATAAGGTAAACATCAAAGAACATGCAAGAATGGATTCAGCAGGGTATCCTGAAATGCCTGTCGTATCCTTTTTAGTTGCTATTCCTGAATGCGATAGTGTGAATTTTGATATTGACTTATTGGATTCTATACAGTTTACAGGATATAATATTTATCCAGCCCCTGAACTTGTTACTGACACTATTGAAGGAGGTACTATAGCATTGGTTGAACAGTTTGCATACGATAGTTCAGTTTATGAAACAGATGTCATGTTCCCGGGCTATATTGGTGAAACTATGGATAAAGGGGCAATACGAGCACAAAATGTGGTAAGAGTGCTACTTTATCCTGTACAGTTTAATCCCGTTAAGAAAATAATTAAAGCCTATTCGGGTTTCCAGATAACTTTAACCTTTAACAATCCATCAGGTTCCTTAAATAATGATGTTGGGATTTTTAATGAAGTAGTGGGGAATACACTTATAAATTATCAGTCAAATGGTTTAAATGCTTCAGTGAGTTGTGGAGTTGGGTTGGAAAACTCCGGAAACTGGTATTATGTGGATGATGTGACAAGCCAAAAGATTGATTCTGCTTGTGATTATCTAATTATTACACATGATTCGCTTTATTTTAAAGATGGAGGCCATGCAGCTATTGACAGCCTGGCAGCACACAGGGCAGACTTTAACGGATTTGATGTTGCAATAATTACTACATCAACTATAGATGAGGATATTACACCAAGTGGTCTCCCTTTAAAGATTAAAATATTAAAATTGATTGAAAACACATATAATAGCAATAATGCAAACCATACCTACGACGGTAAATTAGCCTACGCAAATTTATTTGGGGATGTTACAATGGAAAGTGGATTAGATGGTGTCCCCACACATTCCGAAGGCTACGACGTCTATTTCACCCGGGTTTACCCGGATGAAGACGATGTTTACCCCGATCTGATGATAGGCCGCAGCAGCGTATATG
>JABMQA010000058.1 GCA_013203545.1 Bacteroidota bacterium | reverse complement strand
GTTGTATTTAATGTAAGTGAATTCAGCAAAATCAAGAAAAATTTGAAATTTAAAACTACATTTTTCTGGATTTTGCTGAATTCACTTACATTAAATACAATAATAAAAGGAATAATAACCACCACCATCAACGAAGATGGATTTCTAACTTAAACAATGTTACTGTTATATTGATTCATTGCATGTTGCGGGCCGGAAAGCACAAAGCTTTTTATCATTTCAACTGCCAACGGTATTTTTTCCAGCATGATTTTTTCTTCCTGTTTGGCCCATTTTCCAAGCACATAATCAACCTGGAAGCCCCTGGCAAAATCTTTACCAATGCCAACCCTTAGCCGTGCAAAATCAGTGGTGCCGATTGTTTCGATGATATGATTCGTGCCGTTATGGGTTCCGCCGCTTCCCTTGGAGCGCATTCTCAGGACTCCGGTATCAAGGGCAATTTCATCAAAAACAACCAAGAGATTTTCCAGTGGGATTTTTTCTTTCTCCATCCAGTACCTGATTGCTTTTCCGCTCAGGTTCATATAGGTGGTTGGTTTTATGATGGTTAATTGCCGGCCTTTAAGTCGGGCCTTCGAAACATATGCATGCCGTTCGATACTGAAATCGGATTTCAAATCCCAGGCAAGGGCATCAGCCACAATAAAGCCAATGTTATGCCTTGTATTGGCATAATCATCCCCAATGTTTCCCAATCCGGCAATTAAATATTTCAATTTTCAGCAATTATAATTAAAAAACAAAAGGTATAAAGCCTCTTTTTCGAAGACTTTATACCTTTGGTAAAGAGAATGGTGATTTTATTCTTTTGCTTCAGTAGCTTCGGCTGCAGGAGCCCCGCCTTCTTTGGCTTCTGCTGCTGCTGCTGCTGCTTCATCTTCTGCATCTTCTTCGGCAGTGGTCCCTCTGGCTGACTTCACTGTGCAAACCACTGATGTTTGCACATCAAAAAAGTCAAGGTTTTCCCTTAAGAGTTGGCTTACTTTAATTGTACTACCAATATCCATGGCGGCAATATCTACTACAATCTCATCCGGAAGATTGGCGGGTAATGCTCTGACCATCAGTTTTCTGTATTTTTTTATCAGCCTCCCACCTTTGAGAACACCTTTTGAAGTTCCTGTGAAACGTACAGGAATTGCAATTTTCACCGGCTTATCTTCAAATATTTGAAGAAAGTCCATGTGAAGGATTCTGTCTGACACAGGATGGTATTGAATATCCTGTAAAATGGTTTGATATTCTTTGCCATCAACGTTAATATTAATGATAAAGGTATCGGGCGAAAAGAGGAGTTTAGAGAAATGCAACTCCGATGTACTAAAATGGATTTGCTTTTCACCACCATATATAACGCATGGTACCATGCCCTCTTTGCGGTGTTTTTTCGCATCTTTTTTCCCTACGTTCTCTCTGAGAGAACCGCTAATAGATACTGTTTTCATGATTTAAAATATTAAATGAGTAATTATAAAATTGTTGGAAATTCGAAATGTGTACTGATGGATTTATTTTTATGAACCCTTCTGATTACATCGGCAAAGATAGCCGCCGTTGAAAGAATGGTAATCTTTTCCGTTGCCTTACGCGGGAGGGTATCGGTTACCAGAACTTCCGTAAGGGCTGATTTTTCGATTCTGCTGCATGCATCTGCCGAGAAAACGGGATGGGTACAAATGGCCCTTACTGAATTTGCCCCTTCCTCCATCATTAAATCGGCTGCATGGGTAATGGTTCCTGCAGTATCGATGATATCGTCAACCAGTACTATATCTTTTCCTTTTACATCACCAATAATCCGCAACGATCCAATTTCATTGGGCCTGGGGCGTTGCTTGAAACAAATTACCAAATCGGTTTCAAGAAACTTGGCGTAAGCTGCTGCCCGCTTTGTTCCGCCGGTATCGGGAGAGGCCATTGTAGGATTTGGCAGATCAAGTTTCTTCAAATAAGGGACGAATATGGAAGATGCATACATGTGGTCAACCGGAATATCGACAAAGCCCTGAATTTGATCGGAATGAAGATCCATTGTAATAATACGGTCAACACCGGCAGCCACAAGCAAGTTGGTGATTAATTTGGCCCCTATGGAAACCCTTGGTTTGTCTTTGCGGTCCTGACGTGCAAAACCAAAATATGGGATCAAAGCTACCACTCTCTTTGCAGACGCTCTTTTGGCAGCATCAATCAGCAACAGAAGCTCAAAAAGATTATCAGCCGGAGGGTTGGTGGATTGAAGAAGGAACACATCATTACCGCGGATGGTTTGCTCAAACGACGGTTGGTACTCGCCATCCTTGAAATGTGAGATTGTTACATTTCCCAATCCGGTGCCATAACATTTTGTAATTTTTTCAGCGAGATACTTCGTAGCATCACCAGAGAAAATATTAACTTCTGTAGCCATGATTTAATAGCATTTTTGTTTGGTTTTCAGGGCGCGAAATTACAACATTATTTCAGGAATGCCCATAAAAATTTCAGCAGATTTCATTTCCATTGAAAAAATTTATACTTTTGCACCCCAAAATTCTGGATACAGTTAAACTTTGTAGATTTTCGGGAGTAGGCGCTAAGGTTCAGAATGTTCTTTATAAGTACCCGCCCGAGTGGCGGAATTGGTAGACGCGATGGTCTCAAAAACCATTGAACTTTTGTTCGTGCCGGTTCGATTCCGGCCTCGGG
>JABMQA010000635.1 GCA_013203545.1 Bacteroidota bacterium | reverse complement strand
TCTGTTTTGCCAAAGGGATGTTCCCACGAAGTGGTTTTTTTTCAGTCTTGTGATGAAAAAATGTAGATTATCTTCAAGGAACAATCGCAACTTTTTATATGCAATAAAAGCTGTTTTTGGGAACTGTTCCCAATTTTAATTTTAGCGATTTTAATGGGCAATAACTATTTTTTTTGTTTGACTGTTTTTCCCGGCTACCATTTTCAGGAAATACATGCCCGCCTTTAAGTGGCTGATGTCGTAAATAAAATGATTCGCACCGCTATGAACGGTAATATTAGATTTTTTCGATAAAAATTGCCCTCTGGTATCAAACAATTGCAAAGACACCGATTGACTATTATTTGCATTTATTTCAATATCGAGCGAATTTCCAGCAGTAGGATTTGCAAATTTAAAACCAACAGAAATGCTTTTATCAATCATTTCAGGCACACCGCCTGCCTGATTTTCTATCAGTACAGAGTCGGGTGTTGCCTGGCTTGTTGTGAACACATAAAGATAATGGTTGGTCGCTTTCACCCAATCTGTTCCACCCAAAGGTTCAGAGGCAACTTCCCAAACAAATCCCAACGACCCGCTCTCACGACGATACGACAAAGTATTGCCATATCGTAGCGCCCAAAGTGTATCGGAAGATGAAGCCATAATAAAATTATACGAACGTCCTGATCCCATTTCGGTGGTTAGCAAAATTAATGCATTGGTCAGACAAGCGGTTACACTACCGTAAGGATGTTCGTCAATCCATTTCATCAGGAATAGCCTGTAAAGATCACTATCATGGTTAGGATCATTAACACCGTCTCCACTATAACTATAATGGTTGTTATCAGTGTATGTATCAAGCAATGTTACAAGTGTAGGTTTGCTCAGCGTTCCATTATGAGCAAAAAGCATTGAGAAATCCCGCTGCATCGACTTTGTGTAAAATGGGTGCGGATTTGGAATATTTACATAACCTGATGAAGAATTCCGGATGTGCGCTATACCACAAGTTGATAAATTGTTCAACATAAGTTTGGCGCTGGTATCAAAGAGGTAATCCTCATCGGCACGCCACATACCCCTGTATAATACCGGAATAATCCCACCTTTTACCGTTTCTGTATAAAAACCGAATCCCCATCCGTTAGGATTTGATGAAGCCAGGTGCCGCAAGGAATTCAAATGACTCATTTTGGTGCTGTCGTTAAAACTCCCGGCAGAAAGCATACCCCAAAACCGGCAATTGTGAGTTGAATCTTTCAAAGGATCGATATTACTTTCGGCATTGACTATACTTCCGAGGTTAATTCCATATTCCTGTGCGCTAACACTAAATGCTATCACAAATGATAAACACATCAGGCCGGGAAAAAATACGTTTTTCATAATGTCCGTTTTTTATGAATTTGTTTCAGTAACCTTTCAAAATAGCTTTCAAAACTTTCTCCGGCTTTCTTCGGAAAATTTTCAACTGAACATGCAAAACTCTCTATAAAATAAATTTTTGGATTACAAAAATAGGCTTTTCCTTGTTACACTTTCAAATCAATATCATTTCTTGTATCCTGTAAATCAACAAACCCCGGTCCTTATCAAAAAATAGGGGCTTTACCGGCGAACCGAATAAGCACAAAAAACCCGGGTAAATTAAATACCCGGGTTTTTATCCGTCCTGCCAAAGGACTTTGAATTGCAATTAATTTCTATTTAATATTCTCCGATTCCGGTAAACCGTACTCTTCGATCATTTTGATGTTCATGTCTTCCAGCCTTTCGAGAATAGGATTGTAGATTTCGGGGATCACGGGGATATGCACACCTTTGGCATGTATCTGTCCTTTGAGGATCATCTCCACGCCCACTGCTGCCGGCAAAGAAACGGTTCGTGCAATGGCGGTATCGGTTGCCATCGTTCCAAAATCCAGCATTCGCGATTTGATCACCTCCTTTTTGCCATCGGGATAGCTGGCCAGGAAGGTATGTTGCATCACCACCATATCACGCTCCTCGCGACCCAGCATCATTTTTTCGATCATCAGATCGGAAGTGATCTCAAATGGCGTATCCTCAGTCCTGTTCATTGGTGTTTGATCGAACAGTCCGAGCCATTCGATGGAACCGAGCGCATAACTATTAGCAGGAATTCCAAGATAATCAGCGGCTTTTTGCCTGATATTATCCGAATTTTCAGCACCGATCATCATGGCGATGAAGTCGGCATATGTCTTCCCGGTGAAATCCATTTTATCATTGGTTATCAGGTGAAGCCGCTTCATGGCATCCAGCGATTCGCACCAGCCTTTGTGCCTGAAAGTTCCACGGAACATGGTTTGCGTTCCAGGTATTCCATAGAGTTCGATGTATGGGAACGAATCGCGGTTGGGATAAACCTCCATGGGACCGACATCCGGAAAATCCAAACCAAAGGGTTCTTTAAACAGATCGATGGGTTCAACATAAATTTCCTTGCCATGACGCAGGAATTTACCATCGTTGTTGCTGGCCATTACAACACCCTTCGGGCTCCATGAAAACTTGTACATAAAAGGATTATCGCAAGCCTCGGGAGCGGGCAATGCACCACAAAGGGAGTAGAACTCTTCTATTTTTCCACCTTTAGCGTGTACGTTATCGATAATCCGCATGGCCGACATATGATCGATTCCGGGATCAAGCCCCAGTTCATTTAGAATAAGAATGCCGGCATCTTTTGCCTGCTGGTCCAGCGCCATCATTTCGGGTTTCACATACGAAGTGGTTACCATATTCTTCTTATGTGCAATACACTTTTTAGCCACCATCACATGGTATGCATATGGCAACAGGCTGACGCTAAGGTCGTTTTCTGCTACCAGTTTGTCAAGTGTGTCCTCATCATCAACTGTCCAGGCAAGCGATATGCCGTTGGGATGCCCTGCAATCATGGCATCAGCTTTTGATTTGGTCCGTGTTGCCACGGTAACCTGAAATCCTTTATCAAGCAAATAGGTAATGATGGGTTTCACCACCATACCAGCTCCGAGAATCAAAACTTTCTTCATATCATACTATTATTAAGTTAATAATTCAATTAATTTTCTATCACCCGGTTATAAAAAATGCCAATGTTGAATCCATTTCACATCAGCATGATAAAATTTTGGTTTTTAAATGGTTTACTTTAAATATTCTTCAATATATTTATAGCCAGGTGTAAGTTCACCCTTGTGCAGAATCATGGCACCCTTTATCTCAGCAGGTAAATCCAGTTCGTCAAAACTATCGTTGTAGTTTGCCTTTACAATGGCTGGAACAAAATCGAAAAGTGCTTCGCCAAAACTTATAGAAGATTCGCGCGGCAATTCACTCGGTAAAATATCCACGGCCATCACCAGGATACCATCACCTTCAAATCCCATTTTTGATTCATCACTAAACGGATTATATACAAATACCGGGTCTTCAATTTCGGTACCTTTATGTGTGAATTCGATGGAGCCATCCGGATCGCAGGTAACATCGCCAATTACTTTTAGTTTATCAATACCATCCTGGTGTAGTTTTTTAATAAAATCCTTTGTTACCAGCCTCGGATAACGCACGTCCCAGTACATACAATTCATCAGGATGCTAAGGTGCTTTGGATATTTCTCAAATTGATTTTTGTATTTTTCAGGATGGTTGTAGTAGTCTTGCAGTTCAAATTCCTGATTCGGATCCTTTGGCTCAGAAAGATCACCTTCTTTAAACACAACCTTATAAACAAGCTTATTGGAGTACTTTCCATTGCCTTTCAAATCAATCAGTTCTTCAGGTGTAATCTCAATTGCAGGAAGCAGGTTTGCAATATGCTGTGCCCCCTGGCTCACATTTCCATATCCCGTAAAACCAATTATTAGTGGTGTAAGTTCTTCGCTCAATCCCTCGGCACGAATGATCTCACCAACCTCCCTAATGGCCTGCTCGGCATCTGCCAGCGAACTGTACTGGTGTGATTGCTGTAACCGTGTAAAAGGCGTTTCGATACCCTGCACTTTCAAACGTTGGCCATACGACCACAATGAATTAATCATCCCGGCCAGACCGGCAAACCTACCAAAAAAGATAAGCCTTTTGCCTTTGCCGTCAGCGATTTTTTCGTATTCGATCAGGTTGCACTTTTTCTCCATCATTTTCCGGAGCATGGGCATGTTATAGGGTTGCCCTTTGATTACATGCGAGAAAAAGATGTATGTTTTTCCATCCTCAAAAAAGTGAATGGGCATTTCTTTTACACCAAAAATCACCGGACATGCTGTAACACTCTCTGAAACAACGGCTCCGGCGGTTTTAAACTCCTCATCTGTAAAAATGCGTTTCGGCGAGCTTTCAACATGCACTTCCATGCCTTGTTGTGTTAACTTTTTTATAAATTGTGGCGGAAGCGCTACCCTGCGTTCCATCACATATTTATCTTCATGCCTGATACCAAGTTTATGATTCATTGTGGTTTAATTATTTTTCAGTTTTCAGTTTATTTACAAGTTGGCAAACATACAAAATTTGGTCATTTGGAAGGATGGTAAAATCCTAATATAAACCGAGTTTAAATTGGGGAGGGGGAAGTTAAAAGCTGTGCGTTTAAAGTTGAGAGTTTAGTATGCCGATGGCATCCCTTCGTGAGGAGTTGGACAGTCAAGAGGATAAGATAGATAGCCCATTTGCAAGAATGAAAATATTGCCCGGGGACTACTCGGGGGAACAGCAAAATATTCTCCAAAGGACCCCTTTGGAGAATTTGAATGTAGAACTAAAAAATACAATTGGACATGCTACATTTTCTTGTTTTTCTTAACTCTGAGGTCAGGCGACTCAAGAGGGATGCCATCCCTGGAAGCTTTAAGGCAGGTCGCCATTCAATTCCGAAAATTCCTTCCAGAATGGATGATGATATCATTTGGAGGGATGGCATCCCTGCCGTTGCGTTGGCATGTTGTTTAAGTTGACTATCGATTGTCTAATCAAAAGGACGTCCTGTCATCGTCCGCCAACCGGCGGAGAACATATCAACTTCAAATTAAAAAAGGAAAGAAATATCGAATGTTGAACGAAGGCTGAAACGCTGCCAAAGACCTGCCTATGGCACAAACTCTAAACTCTAAACTCTAAACTCTAAACTCTAAACTCCAAACTCCAAACGCTACACATTAAACCGAATATGCAAAATATCCCCATCCTGGACGATGTAGTTTTTGCCTTCAACGTGAAATTTTCCGGCCTCCTTCACTGCATGTTCGCTCTTGTAATGCATAAAGTCGTCATATTTCATCACCTCTGAACGGATAAATCCACGTTCCAGGTCGCTATGAATAACACCGGCAGCCTGGGGGGCGGTCATACCTTTTTTTATGGTCCAGGCTCTCACCTCCTTTGGGCCAGCTGTAAAAAATGATTGCAGTTTTAATAAATCGTACGCTGACATGATCATCTTATTAACCCCGGGTTCCGTAAGGCCCGCATCATTCAGGAATTCTTTACGATCTTCGGGATCCTCAAGTTCGGAAATTTCGGCTTCCAGCGCTCCGGCGATCACCAGTACCTTTGCATCCTGATCTTTGAGTGCATTCTTTACCTTTTCAACGTAGTGATTACCTGTGGCTGCCGAGGCATCATCAACATTACAAACATACAATATGGGTTTATCGGTAAGCAAAAACATATCATCAACAATCCTTTTTTTGTCATCGGGATCCATTTCAAAATGACGTACGTTTTGAAAATTCTCCAGGTGATCTTCCAAACGTTTCAACACACCAATTTGTCTGACAGGTTCCTTATCTCCTGATTTTGCAGCTTTTTCGAGGCGCTGAATTTTTCGCTGAACCAGGTCAAGGTCACGTACCTGAAGCTCGAGATCAACAATTTCCAGATCCCGTACCGGGTCAACAGATCCTTCGATGTGGGGCAGGTTATCGTCGTCGAAACATCTCAGCACATGGATAATGGCATCGGTTTGCTGGATATCGGCCAAAAATTTATTTCCGACACCCTCGCCATGACTGGAGCCTTTAGCCAGGCCTGGAATATCAACAATATCAACGGTGGCCGGTACCACCCTCGCCGATTTGATGATGGCATCAATTTTATAGAGTCTGTCATCGGGAATCTCAATCATGCCAATATTAGATTTATTCGTACTGAAAGCAAAACTGGTCGATTCGGCCTTGGTTTTCGAAATACAATTAAAAATGGCTGTTTTACCTACGTTTGTCAGTCCGATGATGCCACAATTTAAGCCCATGATAAAAGTTTTTAGATTGTTTGAATTTGCAAAGGTATATCAAGTAAGTATCATCAATTAAAAAAAAATGGGCTTTGGGTTATATTTTTTTGGAATTCTCTGGTTTTTATAAGAGGCTCATGTTCTCAACAAACATCCATTTGGAAAAAAGAAAACAGATTTCAACCTCATCGAATCAATTTTCACGATTTTTTAATGAATCTCTGTAAGACTTGACATTCAGGTTATGCTGTTTCAGGGATTTGGAAAATTGATGATAACCTGAGCCATCCCCTTTTGCGACAAAGAAAAAGTAACTGTGATTTTCGGCATCTAAAACCGCATCGATACCGGCAATGGAAGGTATGCAAATGGGGCCCGGAGGCAAACCATAATATTTGTAGGTATTGTATGGTGATTCAATGGTTTTGTGTTGGTTTAATACTCTGCGCAACCCAAAATCGCCTGAAGCATAAACGAGGGTCGGGTCAGCCTGCAGTTTCCATTTATCCCTGAGCCGGTTGAGATAAACACCGGCAATGCGGGGTTTTTCATCGTTCATAATGGTCTCTTTATCAACGATGGATGCAAGAATGCTAACCTCAACGGGATCAAGTTTTCGCTTCTCTGCTTTAGCTTTGCGATCATCTGTCCAGAATCGATTATACTCCTTTACCATTCTTCCGAAAAAATCTTCTGCCTTGGCATTCCAGAAAAACTCATACGAATTTGGAATAAACAGTGTCTTTACAGTCTCCGGTGTAAATCCATATCTTTCAAGAAATGACGTATCGTTCAATAGATTGACTATGGAAATTGAGTCAGCCTCTATTTGCTGTGCAACCACGCCAGCCAGTTGTTCGGATGTTCGGATGTTGTTAAAGACCAGCATCAAAGGCTTTTGCGATCCCGACCGTAGCATGTCAATCAACTCGTTGTTGCACAAACCGGGAGCGATTTCGTATCGTCCGGGGTAGATATGGTTTGGAAGGTTTTTTTGCCGGGCCAGCCACTCAAATGTATTGGTGTTTTTTAACAGGCCTGAGGATTTAATATTTGTTACCAGTTGGTCGAAGCCTGATCTGGTTGGAATATATAACCACGCGACCTCTCCGCTTTGAGTTGTAATGTTTTTTTTATATACTACTCTCCATATTAAAAACCCTGTAATGATGGCAGCGATTGATAGTA
>JABMQA010000634.1 GCA_013203545.1 Bacteroidota bacterium | reverse complement strand
CACCGAAAAGTTTCAAACGTATGAAACTGAAGGTAAAAGAGATAACTCGTAAAACGTTGCCCTTATCCTTTGATGAACAAAAGGACAAGCTTATGCTTGGTCCCGTTCACGCATGGGTGGTTGGGCAATTGCCCAGAGCCCGATGATGAGAACAACGGTAACACTTGACAGGCTGAAAAGGAAAGGATACCTTTCTTTCTCAGAGCAATTTCTAAAATCACGTCGGTCAGTGCCAAATGAGACACAGCTCGAACTTTCTTTTGTCTGGTGAACCGCCCAGTACGAGACCCGTACGCTGGGTGGTGTGAGAGGTGCACCAGTGGGCTTAACGGCTCACTGGCCGCCTACTCGATTGTACCCAGTTAATTCTTATTCATTTCATTTCTACCAAATTCAAGCAACCAGGGAATTGCTAGCATATTATATGGTGTGTTAGCTAATAATATTTTAATCTCTTGTTTTTCCGGGTGAAATCCGACAAAAGCGATAAAGCCCATTGTACCACCAAAATGATTGAAACAGCCATTTTTAAATTTGCCCCAGCCAAGACATATATCAGCATCAAAATCCTGAATATTATTTGGCATTTGAACTTCCTGCATTTTTTGCATAGCGGTATATAATGGGGTCTTCCTTATTCCGGCATTGGCCTCGGCATAGATAATCAGGTCTTTGATGCATGATCTTAACGCACCAGCTCCATTTAATACGCAGGAATCATTCCTGTACCAGTTAAAGAGATCCATACCAATATATCCATCGGCATAGTTATCGTCACTATGTTCAGTATAGTTTAATCCGGTTCTGGTCATTCCTAGCGGTTTTGTTATCTTTTTAGTAACAATGTTATTATAAGTATCCCCGTATATGTTTTCTAAAGCAAAACCCAGTAGTCCGTATCCAAGGTTTGAATGGGCTATTGGCACAGGACCGTTCCCTTCAATTTTATAATCTTTAAGAAAATAATATAGTTTATCAGTTGAATAATTCAAATAATCTTCAGTTCCCAAAACAGGGTCCTGAATTCTGACATCAGTTGGCTCATCAGGTAATCCGGAAGTATGTGTAATAAGCTGTCGTATGGTAATCTTGCCTGTACTGTTTTCCGGTACAATAAACGAATCGGGTAGATATTTTTCAATAGGATCATCATAAGTTAATTTGCCATCCGCTTCGGCAATGGCTAGTAACAAAGCAGTAAATGATTTAGTGATCGAACCAATCTCAAACTGAGTTTCAATATTAATTTCCTTCTCTGTTCTGGATGCACTTCCATGAATAAACAAGGTGTCCGAACCATTCGTGTAGTTGTAATATATTACTCCAAGATATGTAGTATCTTCAAGTTGTGATTCTAGATATTCATTCATATTGTCTGTGCTTATTTCTTTTTCTCTGTTATTTGAATTACAGGAAAATAATCCTATAATTAGCACCAGAATTAATATGTATCGATTCTTCATTTTTTATTATTTGTTAATATTTGAATTTTACTTTTCATTTAATTGGGTACAACGGGCCGCCGCTATGCGACGGGCGTGGATTGAATTAGTAATATTTTTGGGTTCTATCATCGTTAATTACTTGTAACCAGTACATTAACCCACTTTTCCACGCCTGGCGATATAGCGGCATGTTATATGCGGTTTTTCTTTATAATTACAGCCGGTCAAAGTTTGATTGAGAGATGTAACTGTCCATCAAATCCTAGTTCGATAATTCTCTGAAGCGTAGAAATACGGGCTTCCTTAATGTTATTTTCAATTTTTGAAATATAGGACTTTGTTGTTCCTACTTTGAAAGCAAGTTCTTCCTGTGTCAGACCCTTTTCAAGTCTGGCTTCCTGAATCATTGCACCTATTTTAAAATTTTCATAACCAGCTTCAAATTTGTCGCGCTTGGTTGTCCCTGGTTTGCCATAATGCTTGTCTTTAAGTTGGTCAAGCGTCTGAATGTCATTTTTTTTCGTTTTCATAATCTTCCTTTATTTTCTGTGCCTTTTTTATTTCCCGTTTTGGAATTTTTTTGGATTTCTTTTGATATCCGTTTGCCAAAACCACTAATTGCCCTTGGTCAAAAAAACAGAAAATTCGAAAAATATCACCGCCTTGTTGGACCCGAATTTCATAAAGACCTTCCGAATCCTCAATATTCTTTAGATATGTCTCAGGAACTCTTTGCAGTTCTTCAATCAGGTCAAATGTCCAGATAATTTTATCTTTCACTTTGTCTCTCTGTTTTACAAAGAAATCTTCAAAGTAGTCTTTGTAAAATATGATAGTTCTGTGTTGCTGCTTTTCTACCATTATGCAAAGATACTAAAAGTTGCCCGAAAGTGAAACATTTTATTTGGCTCTTTTACAGGAACTTCAAATATGATAATCGTTTTTCAAAAATCGCATATAACGGTCTGCCAGCAGCCGCTGGGTGGGCGTTACTTGGGGTGGATTTAGTATTCGTTTTTTGTTCATTAATTTTCTCTCCGTTTGCTTTGAATCACTT
>JABMQA010000633.1 GCA_013203545.1 Bacteroidota bacterium | reverse complement strand
TCCTTATTGTGAATTGCTTCAGATTGAAATTATAGTTCATTTAAATAGTAAATCAATAAAAAAACCTCACAGAAGTATGCGAGGTTAAGTGCTTTAAAAGCTTTTTCTTCGGCTTATAGCCTTGTTGTGAATTGTCTTTCGTTGACAAAAGTAAAAAAATAATAATTAATATGGAAAAAATTTTAGGAATTGATTTAGGTACAAATTCAATTGGTTTAACTCTCAGAGAAAATAATGAATTTACTTGGTATGGTGTTTATACCTTTAGGAAAGGAGTAGGGGAAGGAAAATCTGGAGAATTCTCCTATGCTGCAGAGAGAACGAAACATCGTTCTTCAAGAAGGTTGTGCAATGCTCGTAGATATAGAAAATGGGGAACTTTGAAAGTTTTGATTGAAAATGGATTTTGCCCATTGGATATTGAAAAACTTGATAAGTGGAAACATTACGAAAAAGGTATAGGACGAGTTTTCCCAATAGATGATAAGGGTTTTCAAAGGTGGATAAAACTTGACTTAAATGGAAATGACAGTCCTGATTTTTCAAGTCCATATCAGCTGAGAAGATTATTGATTGAAAAGAAATTAGACTTGGCAATACCTGAAAATAAACACATAGTTGGAAGAGCCCTGTATCACATTGCCCAAAGACGTGGATTTAAAAGTAGTAGAAAACAAGGTGCAAATGGAAAAACATCTGTTTACAAAGGAAGTAATGAAACCAAAACCATCGGCAGAGATAAATACGAAGAATTAATTATAAAACATGGAAGCTTAGGAGCCGCTTTTGCGTACTTGGAAGATGAAGGCATACGGGTTAGGAACCGATATACTTTACGATCGGATTACAGAGACGAGGTAAACAAGATTTTGGAATTTCAGGAAATCCAGAATAAAGCTTTTAAGGACAAACTATTATTAGAATCTAAAAACGGTTCTATTTTTTATCAACGACCATTACGTTCTCAAAAAGGGTTGATTGGAAAATGTACTCTTGAACCCAATAAGCCAAGATGTCCTGTGAGTCATCCTAAATTCGAAGAATATCGTGCTTGGTCGTTTATCAATAACATAAAGTATCGCACTGATAAAGATGCTCGCTTTGAGCCAATCCCATTAGAATTAAAGGAAAAACTTTATCACGCAAAGTTTTT
Organism: Bacteroidota bacterium; assembly: GCA_013203545.1. Taxonomy (GTDB): domain Bacteria; phylum Bacteroidota; class Bacteroidia; order Bacteroidales; family 4484-276; genus JABMQA01. The sequence goes on along the minus strand of JABMQA010000633.1, from coordinate 5,409 downwards.
TTATAAGAGTTCAGGTAAAAGGGAATTTGATTTTATTGAAGTGCGGAAGTTTATTGAATCGAACGGCGGAAATGATTGGGAATTGAATTACAGCAAAAAAATGGATAAAGTATCTGTTTCCAGTTGTTACGTTTCAGCAAGATTAAAATCTGTATTTGGACAGGATTGGCAAAACTTTGAAAAAAAAGTTTCACGCAAGAACAAAAAAGGAGAAGATAAAGTAAAGACTTATAACATAGAAGATATTTGGCACCTTTTGTTTTCATTTGAAGACGAAGAGTATTTTGAAGAGTTTTTGATTAAGACACTCGGATTAAATGAAGACCAAATTAAAGAGTTAAAAATGCTTTTCAATTCATTCCCGGTTGGCTATGCAAATTTGAGTTTAAAAGCAATTAATAATATTTTACCGTTTTTAAAACAGGGATTGATTTATACGGAAGCGGTTATTTTGGCCAAAATTCCTGAAATAATTAGCAAAGAGGTTTTTGAAGCTAATAAGGAGATCATTCTAAATACCATTAAAGATGAAATTGAAACAAACAGGCATCAAAAGAAAATTATCACCATTACAAATAATTTGATTTTCAAATATTATGCACTGGATTATCAAAATAGGTTTGGATGGAAAGATACTTCCTACAAATTAGATAAATCAGATTTAAAAGACGTTGAGACAGCAACAATAGAACATTTTGGCAATAAGTCATGGATTAAACTTATCCAATACGAAAAAGATCAAATAATTAACGAAGTCGCTGCAAAGTATCAGGTATTTTTTGCTTCAGCAAAAAGAGAACATATAAAACCACCTCATTTGGTTAACCAGATAAAAGAATTCTTAGATGCAAATTTTAATATTTCGGAAAGGCTATTGGACAAAATATATCACCCGTCACAAATTAATATTTATCCAAAAAAAGAAGGACAACAATTTTTGTTAAGTCCAAGAACAGCTGCATTTAAAAATCCGATGGCGTACAAAACACTTTACAGGTTGCGAGATGTTATCAATTATTTAATAGAAACCGAAATAATAGATGAAGAAACCCGAATGGTTGTAGAAATCGCAAGGGATTTGAATGATAGCAACAAACGTTGGTCCATTGAAAAATACCAACGCGATCGTGAAGCTGAAAACAGGGAATTTGCCAATGCTATTTCAGACCTTATAAATGACCCCAACTTTTCAGGTATAGCAAATCCTGAAAGCAAAGATGATGTTGATAAAGTCAGACTTCTTTTAGAGCAAACAGATGAAATGCAAAGCGATGAAGAATTAGAATTAAGAAAAATACTGCGAGACCCGTATAAAAGGCAAAAAGAAAAAAATGAAGCCCAGAAATTGTTGATTAAAAAGTATCGGTTATGGATTGAACAAGGTATGAGGTGTATGTACACTGGTAGGATAATAAAATTAACTGACTTGTTTGATAAAAATAGAATTGATTTTGAGCATACTATCCCAAGAAGTAAATCTTTTGATAATTCTTTGGCAAACTTAACAGTTTGTGACGCAGACTATAATCGTAAGATTAAAAAGAATCGGATGCCAACAGAATTGGAAAACTATGAAAATGATGCACATGGTTATTCAGCTATAAAACCAAGATTGTATGCATGGAAAAAGAAAGTTGAACATTTATTTAACCAAATTGATCTTTGGAAGACGAAATCGAAAAATGCGAAAGATAAAGCTGAAAAAGACAACGCAATTCGTACAAGACATTTGTGGCAGATGGAATATGATTATTGGAAAAACAAATTGGACAGATTTACCCGAACAGAAATACCACAAGGTTTTGTGAATAGTCAATTAACCGATACGCAAATTATTACCAAATATGCTTTCCATTATTTGAAAACTGTTTTTAATAATGTTGATGTAATCAAAGGAAACAATACTGCACAGTTTCGAAGAATTTACGAAATTCAACCTAAAGATGAGGTAAAGGACAGAGGTAAACACTATCATCATGCTATAGATGCTGCTGTGTTAACATTGATCCCTTCATCCAGATTAAGGCAAGAAATTTTGGGGAAAGCATATTTGTATGAAGAAAAAAATTGGGACAAGCAATATCACGAAAAACCTTTCAAAGGTTTTAATTATTCAATGATTGAAGAAATTAAGAAAAATATATTGATCAATAACATAGCCGATAAAGACCAGACATTAACACTGGGTAAAAAGATTGACAGGAATAGAGGACGGATTGTTTGGTTGAAGGACAGAGATGGAAAATTCTTATTAGATAATAATGGAAATAAAATCCCAAAAATTGCACAAGGAGATTCTATTAGAGGAGAACTCCACCAGCAAACATTTTACGGGAAAATCAGGGTTGTTGATAGAGATGAAAATGGGGTGCCATTAAGAGATGAAAACGGCGGATGGAAGTTCTTGTCTAAGAATAAAGAGTTTAAATATGCATTAAGAATCCCAATAGAAAATTTGAAAGGTTTGGATAAAATAGTTGATCCTCATTTAGCAAAAATGATCGAAGCTCAATTGAATGGACGCTCTTTAAAGAAGGCAATAGGAGAAGGAATACATATGTTGGACGTTGATGGGAATAAGGTTAATCAGATAAGAAGAATACGGGTTTGGCAGTCTGTAAATCCTATTCCTGTGAAAGAACAGACATATAAATCATCGAAAGTTTATAAGAACTATTACTATGCTAAAAATGCAGAAAATTATGCTTTTGCATATTACCGAAATGATAGTGGAGATATTGCAGTGATTCCAATAAACTTATATCAAGTTTCTACATTTAATGATCGTAATTCAATCAATGACATAAGAGATTTATTTGAGTATAAGGTATTTAATAAAAAAGGAGTGGAAATTCCATTATTTCATGTTTTTGTACCAGGACAGAAAGTTATCTTTTATGAAAATGATAAAAAAGAACTTAAGTCAATTTCTAATCTATCTAATTATCTATATTTCGTTAGAAGGCTTTATCAAGCAAATAGAGGAAATATTCAGTTTCAACACCATTTAGAAGCTCGTGATGATAAGCAGCTTTTAATTGACTTTCCAACAGATATGATAGCATTTGATAACAAAAGGTTTGGTAAAAGAGGTGTCAACGGATTTTTAAAATTTGAAACTGATTTCGTTGCACCAAGATTATTATTAAGTCCTGGAAATTTCAATTTCATTATTGAAGAAAAAGATTTTGAAATGAAATTAGATGGAAGCATAGAATTTAAGTTCTAAACATGATCAAACGCACCCTATACTTCGGAAATCCCTGCTACCTTCATAAAAAGCAAAACCAGCTTGTGGTTGACTTTCGTGATGAAGAGAAGGAAGTAAAATCCGTTTCCATTGAAGATGTCGGAATTGCAATACTGGACAATGCACAAATCACCATAAGCCAGGCCTTGCTAACTGCCCTGATGGGGAACAATGCAGTTGTTATTTCCTGTGACGCCCAGCACCTGCCTTTTGCACTGATGCTTCCAACAGCAGCCAATCACACATTCACCGAAAAAATCAGATATCAGCTCAATTCATCGCTTCCCTTAAGGAAAAACCTCTGGCAGCAAACGGTTGCGGCAAAAATAAGGAACCAGGCAAGTCTGTTAAAATCATGGGGAGTTTATACAGAAAACATGATGTATTGGGCGGCATCGGTTAAAAGTGGTGATCCGGATAATTATGAGGCCAGGGCGGCAGCATACTACTGGGATAAGTATTTCGAAGGGTTCAGACGTCACAGGTTTGGAAAGCCTCCAAATAACCTGCTAAATTATGGCTACGCCATTTTGCGTGCGGTGGTAGCACGTTCGCTGGTGGTCAGCGGGATGTTAACAGCTGTGGGCATTCATCACCGGAATAAATACAATCCCTATTGCCTGGCCGATGATATTATGGAGCCATACCGCCCGTGGGTTGACAGGCTGGTATTGGAAATCTGTGAAGAGGAGGATGAAATTGAGAATTTAACACCGGATCTAAAACGAAAGTTGCTTTCTGTTCCAACCCTGAATATCATGATAGACAAACAGAAAAGCCCATTGATGGTGGGGGTACAGCGGACAACAGCATCGTTGATGCAATGCTTTGAAGGGAAAACAAAAAAGATGCTTTATCCTGAAATGAAAGTTTAATAAACCGCAGAGATAACGGAGAAGATGCAGAGGTAACAGAGCAAATCCTCAGCGCTCTCTGTGTATACTCTGTTTACTCTGTGGTAAAAAACCAAAAACTATGACAGAAAACAAAATCACTGAAAAAATCATCGGTTGCGCCATAAAAGTTCACAAAGAGCTTGGCCCGGGTTTACTTGAATCTGCCTACAAAGAGTGTTTGTTTTGGGAATTGAAACAAGCCGGACTCAAAGCGGAAAAAGAAAAAGCCCTTCCATTAATTTATCATGAAGTTAAACTTGAAATCGGATACCGGATAGATTTGCTTGTGGAGGATAAAGTAGTTATTGAAATAAAATCGGTGGAAGGATTAACTGATGTTCATACCGCACAGGTATTAACCTATCTGAAACTGAATAACAACAAGTTGGGCTTGCTAATAAATTTTAATGTGAGTTTGCTTAAAAACGGGATCAAAAGGTTGATCAACAAATATTACATTGAATAATATGTAGGATACTGCACAGTAAAAAATAAACCACAGAGGTAGCTGAGAAGACACAGAGTCAACAGAGAAAAACCTCAAAGTTCTCTGTGGCTACTCTTTTTCCTCTGCGGTAAAAAACAGCAGTGCATACAAAAGCAAATAAATGAAAGATGATATTTTAACCCGACTAAACCAATACAGAATTTTGTGGGTATTTGTGTTTTATGATCTACCAACCGAAACAAAAAAAGACAGGCGTGAGTTTTCGCTCTTCCGGAAACGCCTGCAAAAGGATGGCTTCGCCATGCTTCAATATTCCATTTATATCCGCCATTGCAACAGCCGCGAAAATGCAGATGTTCATATCAGGCGGGTAAAAAACAAGCTACCGCCCAAAGGAGAGGTTATTCTTTTCACCCTCACCGATAAACAATTCGGGATGATGGAGTTTTACCGGGCGGCGGCGGCAAGCCAAAAACCGGCCACGCCGCAGCAACTGGAACTATTTTGAGATGAGATTTGAGATTTAAACCGTAGAGATTTAAGGGTTAAACCGCAGAGAGCAGAGAAGCCACAGAGGAAACGGAGAAAACCTCAGCGTTCTCTGTGTATCCTCAGTTATCTCTGTGGTTAAAAAAAACCGAAACAAAAAATACACCACATACAAGTACGCAGAAGTATTTCCAATCCGGTTTTTTCATCCTGAAACACAGCTTAAAACATTGAATACAAAGGCATAAACATCACCTATGCTGTGTTCAATATTTCAAAGATACAATCTGAAAGCAATTCACAACTCACACGCTTTACTACAAGCT
>JABMQA010000632.1 GCA_013203545.1 Bacteroidota bacterium | reverse complement strand
GAATACCGGTGACTATGGAAATGACAGATGTCATGCAGGAGTACCTTATAAATGGTGGTAAAATCTACATCGATTGCGGCGCTTTTTTCGGTGGGCAAGCTCATTATCAGTATCCCGAACTGCAGGAATTAATGGACTTGTTTGGTGTGGCTGAAACAGAAATTACAATTCCAATTAATGTTATTAATTTGTTATCCGGCTTACCCGGTTCAATTTGCCAGGATCTTGTATTTACAGGATCAACGCAAGGACTGTTCTACCACATTGATAAAATGACGCCCAACGAAAATGGCATTGCAGCCTTTGAAGAAGAGGATTATGGTACTGTTGCCGTTCAGGGTGAAGGGGAGTATGGCCAGAAAACATTTTGCTTTTCTTATGCCCTTGGTAAGTTAATAGATGGTGATGAAGGAACAAGAGATGAATTGATGATCCGGATTACTGAATTCTTCGATTTACATGACCCAATTGCCAATTTTACAGCCGATACCACTTTCATAATTGAAGGGGATACAATTTATTTTACAGATTTATCTGGAAATGATCCCACCACCTGGGAATGGGAATTTGAAGGCGGCACTCCCGAAACTTCAAGGGTACAAAACCCGACAATTAAATATGAGGTTCTCGGAGATTACGATGTTAGGCTCATTGTTAACAATGCTTATGGTTCGGATACAATATTAAAAACGGACTACATTCATGTTTCCCTCGCTACCAACATAGCTACGTATAATTCTGCCCAACTTCTTTTGTATCCCAATCCTGCAAAAGACAAACTTTTTATCTCCTGCAACCACAACATTCAATCGGTGGAAATTTTGAATATTGCCGGACAGGTGATCAGGAATCTGGAATGTAACCACAAACAATTAACACTTGATTTACGAGACTTGCCGGATGGCATTTATTTCTGCCGCGTACAGGTGGGCGAAAATATTGTGATGAGGAAAATCATAAAACTATAAAAAAGTCATCTGTCGGCAGTTCACAGTCTTCAGTCAGCAATCCACAACCGACTGCCAACTGAAGACTGAAGACTGCTGACTCAAAAAAAAATCAAACATTTTTTAACCAACAAAAAAGGAGTTTATCATGAAAACAACAACTTTTCTAAAAGCAACAGGATTAACCATCTTAATGATGCTGTTAATCACATTCTTATCAAATGCCCAAACAGTTTACCATGTTGCCAGATATTGTGATTCCGAAGCCGCTGCTCAAATTTTTAATAATCACACTGATGAGTTTGTTATTGACTATTCAATAGGGTGCTGGAATGGTGCCACTTTCGATGCCAATGTTCATGAATTTACCAAAGAGGACATTGACGTTATTTTCATCGGAGGGGATAATACTTTCAGTATTTCAACAGCATTGGCCATAGAAGAAGCCATCTACAATGATGGAAAGGTATTTATGCTCAATTTTTGGAGTAACCGCAATTTCAATGCTTCCTTACCGGCAGTAAATGCGGGAGATGCCCCATATGGGGAATATCTGACCGTAGAAGACCCGGGGAATCCGATCTTTGAAGGACTTCCGGATATTTTTTACAACACCGGCCCCAATTATAATCGTGAGCATGCCATCGAAAAAGAAGGATCAACGGTGTTAATGAGATTTGATAATGGTGATCCGGCGCTGCTTTACTGGCAATATGGCAATGGTTATGTTATCGAATGGACACTTGAGTGCATGCATGAGTTTATTGAATTAGAGGACCTGGATTTAATTAATTACAGGCTACTTAAATTTTTATTGGAAGGATCAACATTTATGTTAATATCTCCAAATGGAGGAGAGTATTTGGAGTGGAATACGCAGCAATTAATAAACTGGACAATCTCTGACAGCTTGATTGAAAATGTCAGTCTATGGCTTTCTTATAATAGCGGGTTTAATTATGATGATTTATTATTTGAACATATTGCCAATGATGGCGCAGAGCCCTGGACAATCCCCGAAGCCCAATGTAATACTGCAAGGATTAAAATTGAAGGGTATGATGCTGACGGGCTATTGGTTGCGGAAGATGAAAGCGACAGTGATTTTATTATTTATACCACTCCTCCAATTTATCTCGACAGTGGATTGGTTGCTTATTATCCGTTTAACGGAAATGCCAATGATGAAAGCGAGAATGATAATACTGGTGATGTTTACGGTGCTGTTCTCACCACTGACCGGTTCGGAGATGCTGATAAGGCCTATAGTTTTGATGGAATAGATGACCATATTGTGGTTGATGACCATGAATCATTAAGGCCAACCTCGGTCACAATATCCTGTTTTGTAAAGTTTGATTCACCCTATGGTGGTCACCTGGTGACAAAGAATATTGGGAATGGCAACTGGGAATCTTATACTCTTTTTTGCTGGCCGTCTGTGAATTCAGTTGTTTCATGTATTAGTACTATTAATGGTCATGGGAACATTTTACAAGCCCCATTCAATTATGAGAATGTATACTGGCATCATTTGGTTTTTACCTTTGATGATCCAGGTGATATTGAAAAAATATTTATCGATGGAACGTTAGTCAGTCAGGCAACAGAGACAAATTCAATAGCTTATGATGACAAACCTCTTTATATAAGTGGAGAACTCGATTATTCAACTCCTTCATACTTTTGTAAGGGCAAAATTGATGATGTCCGCATTTACGACCGAGCACTTAACCAATTGGAGATTCAGGCCCTTTATCATGAAGGAGACTGGAAAGTTATACCCAGCTTTACTGCAGAATTGGATGATCATGTTGTATGCAAAAATGAAAGTATTGTATTTGAGGTAAATGTGGAAGGATTACTTCCTATTCAATACCAATGGCAACAGGATGGTGTTGGAATATCAGGAGCAACATTTAGCGTTCTTACCCTTCCCCATGTTCAGCCGGAAGATGGAGGAGAATACCGGTGCATTGCCACCAACGACTATGGATCCGACACCAGTAATACCGCCCTGCTTACCGTTGAATTCGCAATTCCGACAAACATCAACGGTCTTACCAACGTCAACGAATACCAACTTGCAACTTATTCAGTGGGATTGCAGGAGGGACACCTTTGTGATTTCATTGTAGAAGGTGGTAACAGGATCGATGGTACTGAAAATAGCATCACGGTTCATTGGGGTGAGTCGGGGGATGGCCTTATCAAACTTTTGGAGACCAGCGAACTTGGATGTGTTGCTGATACAAACACACTATATGTAACTATTGGTGCTCTGGGCATTGAAGATCATGAATCACAGATCCTATCTGTTTCACCCAACCCTTTTACGAGGTCGATAATGAATGAATACGAAGCCTTGCAAGTGGGAAATGCCCAAATCAAAATTTTTAATCAATGGGGAAAATTGGTTGGGGTGATGAATGAAAAGAGTAAGGTAGGAAAGAACAGTTTCACCTTAAATGCAAACGGTCTTCCACCCGGGATCTATTTGTTACACCTGCAAACCGGTAATGAGCTGATCACTAAGAAAATAATCAAACTTTAAATAGAAGAAAGTCAACAGTCTTCAGTCAGCAATCCACAACCGACTGCCAACTGAAGACTGAAGACTGCTGACTGACGACTGAAGACTGGATTTTGAATTTTTAGTTTTATTTGGATTTTGTTCCCGAAAGTTTTCGGGATTGAATTTTGCAATTTGACCAACTATGTTTACTTTTAGAAAAAAATATAAAAACCATATGCTCCGTACACTCATAATCGACGATGAGCCCCATGTGCGAAAAACCCTGGCCCGCATGGTAAAAGAAGAATGCAGCAATGTAACATTGCTCAGGAGCGCCGATGGAGTTAAGAGTGGGCTGAAAGCCATCAATGAACAAAATCCTGACCTGGTGTTGCTCGACATTCAAATGGATGATGGGACCGGTTTTGACCTGCTTAAAAAAGCAGAACCCATCAATTTTAAAGTGATCTTTATTACCGCTTTTGACAAGTATGCCATACAGGCTTTTAAATTCAGCGCCATCGACTATCTGCTTAAACCGGTTGATCCGGAAGATCTGGTGCTTGCAGTGAACAGAGCCGAACAAATGGTGCAGCAGGACTTTTCTACCCAACTCAGGGTACTGGACGAAAATCTAAAAACCCGGGACACCAAAGGAAAAAAGATCATCCTGAGAACCAGCGAAACAGTCCACCTCGTAAAAGTGAGTGATATTTCATATTGCGAATCCGACATTAGCTATACCAATTTTTACCTGGCTGATGGCAAAAAAATACTGGTTTCAAATACACTCAGGGAATTTGAAGATATGCTGAAGGAATATGGTTTTTTCAGGGTGCATAAATCTTTTCTTGTAAACCTTTTGGCTATTTCCAAATTCGAAAAAGCAGATGGCGGATACCTGGTGATGGAAAACAATGATCGGGTGCCTGTGGCAACCCGCAAACGGGATCATTTGCTGGAAATGTTTGACAGGATAACGGGAGATTGAAGAAATCTACCCGATTGTGATTTTACTTTTTATTCCAAATTTTATTGACCATTAATCTACTTATGACAAGATTTTGCAAAGCATTGAAATACAAGTCTAAAAATAGGCCTCTCAGTCGCAAGCTCCTTCGAGGTGACAAGGGTGCATGGTTGTGGTAGGGAGCGAGACTGCGGTCGCTCCGCGAT
>JABMQA010000631.1 GCA_013203545.1 Bacteroidota bacterium | reverse complement strand
CTCATTCGCAGGATCAGCATCTGCATCCGTGGTTTCATCCACAAACGAACCTCCTCCATCGGAAAGAGTGACTGTATTTCCGGCTTTGGTAACGGTTTGTAATTCATTGGCAGGATTTGCATCCGCATCATCTATCAGGCTGCCCAGGCCGGTGGTGATTGTACCGCCGGCATCAGTGACTTTTAGATTGGTACCATCCAGGCTAACGGAAGTGTTCAGCTCATTTGTAGGATCAGCATCTGCATCTACGGTTTCATCTACAAACGAACCTCCACCATCGGAAAGCGTGACCGTGTTTCCGGCTTTGGAAACACTTTGTAATTCATTGGTGGGATTGGCGTCGGCATCATCTGTATTTGCCGTATTTTCTGAGTACAGTGCGTAAGGAACACTTAATAATTGTGAAGTGCCCATCGAAATATAATTACTGCCGCCCTCCGAATCAAATTCAAATTCAAGAAATTTGGCGTTATTACTCCAGTCAATTCCGGTAAATGTGCCGATAGTTGGAGTACCACTACCTATTTCCAGGTTAACCAGCCCAAATTGATTGGTTATTTTGCTAAAGGTTTCCTGGTAAACAATGGTTCCACCTGCTGTGGCATCATGGAAACTTATCCTGATATCTACGTTCTGGTTTTGCAGAACTTCTCCTGCGGCATCGCGCACCACTGCCTGGTATTTGAAGGCTTGCGGGGCTTGTGCATCAAGAAGAATTGCAAAGAGTAAAACTGTTAATGTGACTGAGAGTTTTTTCATGTTTTTTAATTAATGATAAAAAAGCTGTAATTCATATTAATTTAGTTAAAATTCGATTGTTTTTTACTGACTTTCAACTGCTAGGTTATTTATTATTTTCCAATTTTTCAATACGCTGAAGGAGGAGAATATTTTGTTCATTCATCTGCTGTTTAAGTTCTGTGTTTTCTTTCTTCAGTTGATCGATCATCTCCTGCTGCTCCTGCATCCCTTTCACCAAAGGCACCACAAAATTGGCATATGCCATACTATAATAATTCACATCTCCTCTGGGTGCACAAACACCACTAAAATCATATCCTGAGTTTTGGGCGGCTTGTTCTACTTCTTGTGCGAGGAAACCGCTTTGTGTAATTTTTTCTTTATCATATTTCTCGGCATAATCACTTGAATCAACAACACCGATCAAATCATTCATTTTATCAATATCAAAATTGTAGGTGACAGGGCGCAATTCCAGAATAAAATCCAGACCTTTTACATCTTCTTTAATGTTATTTTTCATTCTGGCATCGGAGACGTAATACCACTCAGAGACCCCCCCTATCCAGTAAATACTACTGTTTCCATGCATCATCCTGTTATGGTCCCCAGGTTGGGCATTATAGCCTATTGCAGTGGAATTCTGATAGTCTGATCCATTATGAAACGCCATAAATCCAAGAGCTATATTAAACTTTCCTCCTGTGTTACTAAAAAGCGTTTCACAACCAATTGCTGTATTGCCATATCCTGTTGTATTATTGTAGAGTGATAATGCACCGCTTGATGTATTAAGTGATCCATCTGTGTTTGAAAAGAGTGATTGATAGCCGCTTGCTGTGTTTTCTCTTCCATTTGTGTTAGTATAAAGTGCTTTAGAACCAAGAGCTGTATTAGCCGCAGCATCATCATTAAAAAAAGGGTTAGTACCATTATTGAATAATGCCGAATCGCCAATTGCTACCAAATTGCTAGGTTCAGTATTTGAATATAGTGCGCCTACACCTATTGCTATATTGGAATGTCCTGTTGTATTATTATATAGTGCCATGAATCCATTTGCAGTATTTCCATTTCCTACATTAAAATAGAGGGTTTTATAACCAATGCTCACATTATCATTTCCTGTTGAATTGGTAAAACCGCTTTTATATCCGAGATAAGTATTATAGTCTCCTGTCGTGTTTTTATAACCGCACCTGTCGCCAATAAATGTGTTTAGCCCTCCGGTTGTATTTTGGAAGCCATTTTTATTGCCAATAAATGTGTTTCCTGCTCCTTCGGTATTATTGTATCCACTTTGAAAACCAAAAAATGAATTTATATAACCT
>JABMQA010000630.1 GCA_013203545.1 Bacteroidota bacterium | reverse complement strand
GTTGAAAATGTAATTGCCAATGCTGATAAACTGAAAGGTAAAATGGCCGAAAATGTGAAGGAATTTGCGCAACAGGGCCTCCAATCCAAACAACTGGCAACCATTATCCTGGATGTTCCAATTGAATTTAATGCTGAGAAACTTAAGCTTGGGCCTCCCGACATGGCGGCCCTTAATGAGCTGTTTGCGGAACTGGAGTTTAAAACATATGGCAGCAGAATCACAAATTATTATCAAACGATATTTGCCCCGGAAAGGGCTGAACCTTCAAATATTCAGCAGGATTTGTTTAGCCAGGCAGGTGTGGAAGTCAGCACCCTTCAATCCATCGAAAACACAAAACATTCATATTTTTTTGTTGATAATCCCTACAAACGCACCAAACTAATTTCGGCCATCAAAGCAGCAGGGCATTTTTGTTTTGATACGGAAACAACCGGCATCGATCCCAATAATTCGGAACTGGTTGGTGTATCTTTTGCAATCAAGGCAGGAGAAGCATACTATTTGCCACTGTCAGAAAATTATGATGAGGCTGTAAAAGTATTGAAGGAGTTTAAAGGCATTTTTGCTGATGAATCCATCGAAAAAACAGGGCAAAATATCAAATTTGATATAGAAGCCCTCAAATGGTACGATATTGAGGTGAGGGGTAAAATGTTTGATACCATGCTTGCACACTACCTGATTGAGCCCGACCAGCGGCACAACATGGATTTTCTGGCACAAACCTATTTGAATTATAAAACCATAAGTTATAGTGAAATAACTGAGAAGAGAGGTAGCAATCAACTCGATATGCGCCAGGTGTTCAGTAAGAAACCCGATGCTTTGTTGGATTATGCTGCAGAGGATGCAGACATTACTTTACAACTTCGCGGGGTATTCAATCCCAAACTTGACGAGAGCAGGGTAAGGACATTGTTTGAAAGTATCGAGATTCCCCTGGTGCCGGTTCTGGCATCCATGGAAGCCGAGGGTGTTAAAGTTGATATTCCTGCATTGAAAGACTATTCACTGCAATTGCAGGATGAAATTGAGATTGTTCAAAATCAAATCCACGAACTGGCAGGGGAACTTTTCAACATCTCATCACCAAAACAGTTGGGTGTGATCCTTTTTGAAAAGCTGAAGATATCCGATAAACCAAAAAAGACAAAAACCAAACAATATTCAACCGGCGAGGATGTGCTCAGTAAACTTGAGAAAAAGCACCCCATCGTAGCAAAAATTCTGGATTACCGGTCGCTTACCAAACTCAAATCAACATATGTGGATGCGCTGCCTGAGTTGATCAATCCACGCGATGACCGCATTCATACCAGTTACAACCAGGCAGTGGCTGCAACGGGCAGGCTGAGTTCAACCAAACCCAACCTTCAGAATATCCCCATCAGGACCGAGAAGGGCCGGGAAATCAGAAAGGCATTTGTACCCAGAAATGAAAATTATACCTTGCTGGCAGCAGACTATTCACAGATTGAACTACGGATTATTGCGGAACTCAGTCGTGATGAATCCATGATGGAGGCCTTTATTACCGGTCGGGATATCCATACGGCAACGGCAGCAAAGGTTTATGGTGTGCCCATGGACCAGGTGAATTCCGATATGCGCAGGAATGCCAAAACAGTTAACTTCGGGATAGTGTATGGAATTTCGCCATTTGGCTTATCGGAAAGGCTAAATATTCCAAGGTCGGAAGCACGCGATATCATCGACCAGTATTTTAATCAATATCCGGGGATAAAGACATACATGGATCAAAACATAGAATTTGCCCGCGAAAACGGTTATGTTGAAACCATGATGGGCAGGCGGAGGTATTTGCGCGATATCAATTCGAACAATGCAACCGTGCGGGGGTTTGCCGAGCGAAATGCCATTAATGCGCCTATCCAGGGTTCATCAGCTGACATGATTAAGATTGCCATGATCAACATTCACCGAGAGCTGTTAAAAAATAATTTCAAGACAAAAATGATCATGCAGGTTCATGATGAACTGGTATTTGATGTGCTGAAAGAGGAGTTGGAAACTGTTAAACCTATCATTGAAGAGGGAATGAAAACAGCCATCAGGATGGAAGTTCCGGTAATTGTTGATATGAACAATGGTATTAATTGGCTCCAGGCACATTAATACACGCTCAGTTTAACCCTGATATTGATGTGATCAAATTAACAGTTGAAAGAATAAAAATTTATACTTTTGACCGATTAAAGAAACATGCACGATTTACGACAAATACAGAAACCGATAAATGATCATATCCGGATCTTTGAGGGTAAGTTCAGGGTGCTGATGAAAAGCAAGGTGCCATTGCTTGACACAATAACCCGTTACATCATCAAACGGAAAGGGAAACAAATGCGTCCGATGTTTGTGCTTTTGTCGGCCGGGGTATGTGGGGAAATCAATGAATCCACCTATCGGGCAGCTTCGTTGATCGAATTGCTTCATACGGCCACCCTTGTTCACGATGATGTGGTTGATGACTCGAACATTCGCCGGGGGTATTTTTCGATAAATGCACTTTGGAAGAATAAAATAGCAGTGCTGGTTGGCGACTACCTTTTATCAAGTAGTTTGCTTCTTGCGTTGGATAATGATGAATTTCAGCTATTGAAAATTGTTTCGAATGCCACACGCGAAATGAGCGAAGGGGAACTTTTGCAATTTGAAAAAGCCAGGAAACTGGATATTGAAGAAAGTGTATATTTTGAAATCATACGCAAAAAAACAGCTTCACTGATATCTTCATGCTGTGGTGCCGGTGCCGCATCTGTTTCGGCGGGTGAGGGGAACATCAACAAAATGAAGCAATTTGGTGAACTTGTTGGAATCGCATTCCAGATCAAGGATGACCTTTTTGATTACCAGGACAGCAAGTTGATAGGTAAACCCAATGGTATTGATATCAAAGAGCAAAAAATGACCCTACCGCTGATCTACATGCTTAATCACGCTTCAAATGCAGAAAAGCGCAGGATTATCAATATTATTAAAAACCATAATAACAATCCCGCAAAGGTGGCCAGTGTTATTAAGCAGGTAAATCAAAGTGGTGGTATGGAGTATGCAAGGGAAAAAATGGAGGAGTACCAGAATAAAGCCTTTGCTCTTTTGAACGGCTTTCCGGAGAGCCCCATGCTCAATTCCTTAAAAGGACTGGTAAATTACACCACAGCCAGGGATAAGTAAATTACAACAAATTAACTTTTCCTGAGTGTGAAGGCAAAAGTAGTGCCCACCCCAACCCTGCTTCTAACATTGATGGTTTGATCATGTGCGTCGATGATATGTTTTACAATTGACAGGCCAAGGCCAGTGCCTGTTTTATCCCGTGAGTGGGCATTTTCGGTTCTGTAAAACCTTTCGAAAACACGGGGAATATCCCCAGGTGCTATACCTTCGCCATTATCGGTGACTTCAATTAAGATTTGCTCATCCATATCAAAAAAGCTGACAACGGTTTTGCCATCTTTTGAACGTCCGTATTTTATCGAATTGTCGATGAGGTTTACCAGAACCTGCCGAATCCACTTTGGGTCGGCCATAACCTGAATTCCTTTATCATATTTTGCACCAAAAGTGAGTTCTTTCTTTCGTTTTTTCGCTTTTATTTCAAGAAATTCAAATACATCCTGGCATAAGGCATGGGTATCAAACACTTCCATTTTCATCCTGATCTGGGCTGTTTCCAGGTTCGAAATGGTTTCCAGATCTTCCACAATTGCAATCATTCGGTTGATGCTCTTTTCAGTCCGCAAAAGATATTCCCTGTTAATGTTCGGGTCCTCAAGCCCACCATCCAGCAGCGTCAATACATATCCCTGGATGTTAAAAATCGGGTTTTTTAACTCATGATAAATATTCCCGATAAATTCACGCCTGTATGTCTCTGTTTTCCTAAGCTCTTCAATTTCAAGTTTTTTCTTTTCGCCCCATTCCAACACCTCCTGTGTTACGCTCTCGATGGTATTTTTATCATACGATTCCTTTTCAACCCTTGCACCTTTTTTTCTTTTCAGGTTGTAGATGGTTTTGTAAATCAACCTGATTTTCTGATAGATGAATTTTTCGAGTGTGTACCGGAAAATAAAAAACACGAAAGCAAACATCATAACACCCGAAATCGTCCAGACCAGCCAGAGAAATTCACCATTAAAACCGGATTTTGATATGATCAGGGATATCAGGCTATAAAAGGCAAAAACCAATAAAGCGTTAGTTAATGATAACCTGGTAGGGTTGGTGCTTTTCATGTGGATTCATATTTATAACCCACGCCCTTTATGGTTTTAATGCTTGATAAACCCAGTTTTTCGCGGATTTTGCGAATATGTACATCAATGGTTCTGTCGCCTACGATCACATCGTTACCCCAAACCCTGTCGAATATCTCTTCGCGGGTAAACACTTTATCGGGTTTTGATACCAACAATAGCAACAGTTCGAACTCTTTTTTTGGCAGGGTAATTTCTTCACCATCTTTGGTGATGAGGTATTTCTCTTTATTTATCGAAAAATTCTTCAAATTAATTTCTTCAAATTGTGCTTCAGGCTCTTTGTATCTCCTGAGCAGTGCTTTGATCCGGCTAACCAATACTTTTGGCTTTACCGGTTTGGTTATGTAATCGTCCGCACCGGCATCGAATCCTGCAATCTGGCTATAATCCTCACCCCGGGCAGATAAAAACACCACTATAGAATTGCCAAGCTGTGGGATTTCCTTAATCTTCGCACAAGTTTCGATCCCATCCATTTTCGGCATCATTACATCCAGAATGATCAAATGAGGAAGTACTTCCAGGGCGATTTTAATACCATCTTTCCCGTTTCTTGCAGTAAAAACCTCATACCCCTCTTTTTTAAGGTTATAACCTAAAAACTCGAGTATATCTTTCTCGTCATCAACCAGAAGGATTTTGTAATTTTCAGTTTCCATATTTTATAAAACGGTTTAAGTTTTTTCTCTTTAATTCAAAATTAACTATCTGTGATTGGTTGACAGGAAATTTTTAAAAATGGAGATTGTAAAAATAATATTAATTTTACTTCCAGTTTGTGATAAAGAATTAATTAAGATGAATTATATAAATCAAATTGTTTGTTTTGGGCTCATTGCACTTTCATGTGGGCTTTACGGCCAGGAATTTAATGGGGGATTACTGGCTGGGTTATCGATGTCGGAGATATCAGGCGACCGGCTGGAAGGCCCGAACAAAGCAGGTGTATATGTAGGTGGATTTGTGAACAGGCATATTAGCGAACGTTCATCTTTTCAGATGGAGCTAAACTTCATTCAGAAGGGCAGCCGTAAAAATCCCGATTCATTAAACTATGATACATATCTGTTGCGGTTGAGCTATGTTGAGTTGTTTTTACATTACAAATGGGATTTCGGGAATGTGTTTACACTTGAGGCAGGGCCTTCACTGGGCATACTAATTAATAGCTTTGAAGAGGCAAATTATCAAACCCTTACCGAGCCACCTTTTAACCGAAGTGATTTAAGCGGCAATATTGGTTTGTTTTTTACACTATCGGAGAGATGGAGGGTAAATCTGAGGTATTCCAATTCGATACTTGCTGTTCGTCCTCATTCAAAAGGGCAAACCTATAAATGGAACAGAGGGCAATACAATGAAGTACTTAGTTTTACATTTCACTATAAGTTATAAATCAACATTTTATCATTTTAATTTTAGAATAAAAATGATAAAATAATTTATCAAAGCATTGCTTTTTATCGATTTATATATTTTGGGATATGATTGTTGCATCAGATGAAAACGAATACATTTAAAAAGAGGTTAAGTTAAGGTTAAGTTTTTCTTAATTTTTCTTTGTCCACCTGAAGTTTTTATTATAACTTGCGCCCGATTTTAACAACGGCTTTTGACCATGAAGGGATTAATGAAATTTTCTAATGGATAATTAAGGCAGTATATTTTTCTTCTTTGAAAATGTGAAAGTTTTTTTGTTAATTTGTTCCAAAAAAAACGGGCCATTATTTTTAGTAGATTTTTTAATTCTTAAATATCAAATACCGAAAACAATAAACACCAAAATGTCTAATTAATTTTATTAACCAAAACTTCGATTATGAGAAAATTTACACTTTTCCTTGCTTTGATGTTTTTCATCGGAATGCAAGTAGTACAAGCACAAACCAGGACCATAACAGGTACTGTGACCAATGCTGAGGATGGATCAACAATTCCCGGGGTATCGGTGGTTGTGAAAGGGACGACCTTTGGAACAACTACGGATATGCAGGGTAAGTACACGCTAAATGTTCCTCCGGATGCTGTAGGCCTGATTTACTCCTTTGTGGGTATGAAAACCATAGAGAAAAGAATTGGCGCTGATAATGTGATTAACGTTGTAATGTCTCCTGAGAGCACAGCAATTGAAGGGGTTGTTGTAACGGCTCTTGGTATTTCGCGCGAGAAAAAATCTCTCGGTTATGCTACCCAGGAGATCAAGGGTGACGAGTTGAACCAGGTTAAGGG
>JABMQA010000629.1 GCA_013203545.1 Bacteroidota bacterium | reverse complement strand
GGTTAGGATATTTTCGTTAAATGTGTATCCTGTACATTATTATTAAATTTGCCGGCAAAACAGGATGGTTAAAATGGAATTTGCATACGAATCGTTCTCACCTGATGATCTTTATCCGATAGCAAAAAGGCTGATAGACGATCATCCCGATAGCAGGATATTCGCATTTTACGGCAGTATGGGAGCGGGTAAAACAACCTTTATAAAGGTGGTATCGGAGGTGTTGCATGTTACAGGTCAGGTAACGAGTCCAACATTTGCCATCATCAATCAATATGATTCAAAATTGGGATTACCGGTTTATCATTTTGATTTTTACAGGATAAAACGGTTGGAAGAGGCCCTTGATATTGGGTATGAGGATTATTTCTTCAGCGGATCATACTGCCTGATCGAGTGGCCTGAAATGATCGATCAGTTATTGCCGGAAGGTGCAGTTAAAGTCAGGATTGAAGTGGATGATGAATCAGGGAAAAGGAGGTTTGATTTTTAAATGGCCCCCCAACATTTTTTTTTAGGAATTACTGAAAAATGTGTGTAATTTTGACCGATACCTGTTCAACTAATCCGATAATCGATGGAGCAGCAAAGCAAAAACTATTTTGGCCTGGGAAATAAGGAATCCCTGTTACCACAGGAAGAAAAGCTTGAAGTAGGAAATTCCAAAAAACAGCTTACCATTGGCCTCCCTAAAGAAACTTCTTACCAGGAATGCAGAATATCGTTGATTCCGGATGCCGTAAAGGCGCTTACCGAAAACGGGCACCGGGTTATCGTGCAGAGGGGTGCCGGTTCTGCCGCCAGGTTCGAAGATATTGAATACGCCGAGGCAGGTGCATTATTAACAGCGCATCCGGCAGAGGTTTTCAGGGCAGATGTTATTTTAAAGGTAGCACCTGTATCCACCGGCGAAATTGATCTGCTTAAAGGGCAGCAAAAACTCATTTCGGCTTTACACCTGACAACCCACAATAAGAATTATTTCAAGCGCTTAATCCAAAAAAAGGTTACAGCCGTTGCCTTTGAGTTTATTAAGGATAAAACCAATGATTCGCCGGTGGTTAGGTCAATCAGCGAAATTGCCGGCACAACATCCATACATATTGCAGCCGAATACATGAGTCAGTTGGAATATGGTACGGGTAGAATGTTGGGTGGTTTTACCGGTATTGCCCCATCTGAAGTTGTTATTATCGGGGCGGGCACTGTGGGTGAATTTGCCGCCAGAACCGCCATCGGAATGGGGGCGCTTGTAAAGGTGTTCGACAATTCAGTTTATAAACTCCGGCGGTTGAAGTCGTTTTTAAACCAGAATGTTTTTACCTCGACCATTCAAAGTGGTGAATTGATCAGGGCACTTCAAACTGCCGATGTGTTGATCAGTGCAGTACATTCAAAACAACTGCGGGCACAGATATTTGTTACCGAGGAAATGGTTGCCGGAATGAAAAAAGGTGCGATAATCGTTGACGTTAGCATCGATCAGGGTGGGTGTGTGGAGACATCACACATCACAAATCATAACGATCCCGTTTTTACACAATACAATGTAACCCATTATTGTGTGCCCAATATAGCCTCCAGGGTTCCCCAGACAGCTTCCATCGCATTCAGCAATTTTTTTGCGCCCGTTCTTATCCGGGCCGGGGAGTTGGGAGGAATCGAGAAATTAATGCTTCACGATTATTATTTCAGACAGGGGGGCTATCTGTACAATGGCATCCTTACGAGCAAACTTATTGGGGAATACTACGACCTTCCTGCCCAGGATATCGATTTACTGATGGCAGCGTTTCATTAAGGGGGGTAGGTTTCTCATTCTTCGATGGCGAATCAGCATCTTCATTTTTCTTTTAACACAGATCAGCGCTGATTTTTTATGATGGGAAGGGTCACAATTTTTCAACTGAATAAAAATCATAATGAATCCGCGTCTAAAATAGACCTCTCAGTCGCAAACTCCTTCGAGGTGACAACATGTATGTGGTTGAGGTAGGGGGAGAAAAGGGAAGATCGCTTTGCAACCTTCCCTTTTCTCCCCCTATTCATTTGCCCTCAGACAATGTCATTTCGACTTCTAATTTGGAACGAAGTGGAAAATCAGATGGAGAAATCTCAAAATCCAACAAAAAAAAGCCCCGCCAAATCTGGCGGGGCTATTAATTTTTAGCAATTCAAGGCTTACTTCAGAACAACCTTCTCGATTCGGAGAACATTTTCATTCATAAACTTGATAAAGTAAACGCCTTTTGCTTCAGCACTCAGGTCGATTTCCTGTGACTCAAGAAGCGTACCTTCGTAAACTTCCTGGCCCCGTGCATTCACAATAACGTAGTTGATATCCTGATCCAGTCCGTTGATGGAAATGGTGAAAATACCATCAGACGGGTTGGGATAGATTGAGAGTCCGTTAAGGCTAACTTCGCCAATACCGGTTGCCTTCAGCGTAAGGTCGGTAACAACCGACAGGCCATTTGAAACAAACAGGCCATCGAAGTTAGGAGCTTCTGTGCTGTAGGTTACAGCAACGGTGTACTCGGTGTTGTTTGAAGCGCGGAAAAGCTTGTAGCTCAGTGC
>JABMQA010000628.1 GCA_013203545.1 Bacteroidota bacterium | reverse complement strand
TGACAAGACAATTCATAGAATTACTCAAAATCCCAAACAATTTAATAAAGTCAAAAGTTAAATCACGGGGTGACTCGAAGTCACCCCCTGATTATAAGCAAATAATATCAATTAGCAGATCTTTTACTTCACCACAATTTTCCCTGTACCCACAAGTTGGGCTTCCCCATCTGTAAACCTGAAAACATACATTCCTTCAGGAAGTCCGTTTCGCTCGATTAAGACCCGGTTCGACCGGATACCGGATATCCTGTAAACCTCATGTCCCATCAGGTTATACAAAACAAATTCGCCGTTTATGATCTGCCGGTCCGAATTTATTTTCAACATCGAACCTGATGTCAACGGGTTTGGAAAGATAGTGAACGTAAGTGGTTTGTCATTCGATTTGTCTCCAATGGAAACCAAAAAACTGTTCATGGCTCCAGGTGTACCATGGTAGCTGGAAGCACGCCAGCTTTCGGCAAGTGCATTGTCTAACCAGGGATACCAGAGTTCCAGTGTGGGTCCGTTTCCATCGGGTTCGGTTGGCCAGGGTGGAGTGTCATCGTAATGAACGGTATCCACCATCACATCTTCATCATTGAACAACCGTATCAATTCTCCGTTTCCACTAAGGCCAAAGCCCATATCTCCAATGATATTTGTGACATCCGGAAACAAGGATGTAAATGCAGCAGTATCATTGCAAAGAACAAGATAACCCAGCGGTTCGATAATAGTATTTTCGGGAAATTCGAAGGCATGTGCATCGTCTTCGTCTTTAAATACCCATCCGGTTATATCCAGTTCATATTCGTTGGGATTATAAAATTCCACCCAGTCTTCCGGAACGAAATTACTGGCAGAGTTGTAGTTGATTTCGTTTATCACCAGCGAATCGGCAAAAAACCGGGGCTTAAACATGGCAACAATATGATCACCTTCTTCAAGGCTCACTGTTACTTCAAGCGCTGAATCGTTGGGAAGTACGGTATGATTGTTCAGTACCCATTTATCAAACTCATAGCTTTCATTGGTTTCCAATGCTAAAAGTTTGGTATCAATTCCTCCAAAATATACACCCTCCCATGGTACGTCCGGTGTGAGGCTATTTATTTGCATATTACCTGAACCGTAAGGCTCAACATCGAAGGAAACCTCATACGGCCCTGTTAAATCCCAGCAATCCGAAAATCCTTCGGGTAAATAACCGTATCGGTTATTAATAAAATTCCTGATTTTCTGGACATTATTTTGCCATGTTTGTACCGAACCTCCCCAACGAGCAACATGTTGAGGCATTTCAGGCAGCATCTTCATCTCGATTGAGTCGAGGTAGTTCGTTAGGGAATGAGGCCGGAACGCAGTATTATAAAGATCAACATACCTGTTAACGTAATACTGGTAAAATTCGGGACTGTCGAGCAAATGGTTCAGCATAACAATGTGTTCTTCGGGGTCGGAAGAAAGCCCTTCCGGGAAACAGGGGATAACATACGGATGAATTCCGGGGACACCCGTATAATTGATGTAATGCGCAAAAGTGGCATCTTCATCCCACAACACATATCCCCATTTTTGATGCCCGCCAAGCGGATTGGTTCCGCGCCACCTTCCTACATTCCAGTTGATCCAGTCGGAGCAAACCACGAAAGAATTGATATGGATATAATCCACCAGGCTGGTATAGTCGAGTCTTGATTTTACATATGTCCAGTTTTCGGGATCGCCCATATCGTTGTATTTGATAAAATTATGAAGATCGTTCCAATCATTCCATGCTGCCTGCCCGCCATATTCGGCCCAACTCCCACCCCAAAGCTTCAGGAAATAAATATCATATTTTCCCTGGTCGTAATAATAATTGGTAAAGTCATGGTCGCTCACTTTTTCGCGATAGCCATAAATTCCCCAATAGTCACCATTACAATACAATATCCCTTTCTCACCTTTTCGAACGTCGAGGTTCATACTGTTTTTCTCAGCCACATTCTGGACAAAGAAGTCTCTCAAATGCGCGCTGGTATCGATACCGGGATAGTTATCATCCCCGGCAGCCCTAAGGATAATGCGTTGAAACTCATCACGGTCCGTCAATGGTATCAATTTTTCCCGGATGGCGTAATTGTAACCGCATTCATCACGCGAAATGTAGTCGATGCTACGCTGATCGTGAACCCATGAGTCCTGGCCGTGTTCATTGTATTCGCCATAACCAAAGGTAGTTCTTTCCCCTTCCATATTAAAATATTCGAAGGTGCCAAACGGATGAAGCGACTGGTTACCATTCAGGAGGTTATCAAGTTGTTCTGAAGCACATGACATGATTGCCATGGTATGGT
>JABMQA010000057.1 GCA_013203545.1 Bacteroidota bacterium | reverse complement strand
TTCGTTTTCCAAAAACATGTCAATTATTAAATTTTCTCAACCTTCTTCAAATAACTCAAATTACTTTCAAAACTCGTTACTTTCTAATTCCAATTTTTTTTCCAGAACGATTAAATTTTCCTAAAATCATTTCTGTTTCCACAGTTACCAGTTCTTACATAAATTCAATTCTTTTTTCTTTTTCCGCTGGGGCATAACGTTTGGGCTATGGTGCTGTGCCGCATTTGATAACACATGTTTTTCTGCCTACAAATAAAGTAAGTTAAGAAGCAGAATATTCATGTTTACAACTAAGTGCGGCATGCACTATTAGCCTTTGTTAGCAACTGGGCGTTCTATTGACCCGGCGTTGGGGCAGATATACTTATCCCGCCTTTTTGGTCGTGTGTTAGACGGTGCGAAGGCGGGATGTGTATAGCTGCGAAGGGTCAGCATTTCAAGTCCAATGCTATTTCATAATTGTCATCTTCTTTGAATCCGATGTTTGTCCGTTTATGCTGATTGAATAGAAATAAATTCCATTTTTCAGGCCGTTTGCATCAAAGTCAATGTGATGATCTCCCTTCGTTTTTGTTCCCTCATTGTATGATTTAATCAATTGTCCGGTGTAATTATAAATGCTTAATTGTACAATTGATTCGCTTTCCAATTTGTACCAAATTTGGGTAGTCCCTTTAAATGGATTAGGGACATTTTGTAATAATTCCCCTTCATTTAATTCAGTAATATTCCCTTTCATTGTTTCACTCAATCGGTCGCCGGGAATCAATGATAACAAATAATCCCTGTTATCAAAGAATTGCATTTTTGATTCAGGTTTATATTCAACCAGTTTTCCGGTATAGGCTGATTTATAACCACTGTTTTCCATTACAAAATAAACATATCCAAGATCAATTATGGCAAAAATACTATCTTCCATTGTTTCGGGATCAAGTATTATGTTTTCATAATAACTGATGGCACCCTGCCAGTTTTCAAGTTTAATGTCGCATTTTGAAACCATATAATCTCCGGTTTCTGCCAATCCAAGTTCTGAGTTGTTTACATAATATTGTTTCAATGTGTTGTAGTCATTCAAAACAAATTTTTCCAAAGCAAAAAGTTCCTGCATAGCTGCTTTTGCATATTTTGATTCCGGAAATTGATCAATCAACATTTCATAAGTACTTTTTGCAACTGTGTAATCTTCGGCCTCGAACAAGTCATTTGCGGTTTCGTACATATCTTCATCAGAGCCTGACGAGCTACCACCTCCTAAAGTTGGACACCAAGTTGGTTCCCAAATGTATCCACCTGGATAAAAATCTTCATTTGGATCGAAATTGTTTTCATCGATATACCAACAGTTATACATGACATCTTTTAATGTTATGCCTCCTGTTCCTTCATTGTAATATACTAAAGCATCTTCCTCTCCTCCAATATTATCCTCATCAATTATGACATTGTACCTGAAATGTTTCGGGAAGCTGTATTGCGAGGCATATACTTCATATGAATCATTATCCTTGATTTCCTGTGTTTGAGAACTACTGACCGCACCGGAATAACCATTAAGAATCATACTACTGTGATTGCCAAACCAAACACCGTACCTATTGTTTGTGATATGGTTTCTGTAAACATTTCCAATCGTACCAAATGTCAATATGCCTCTTTGTGTGCAATTTGTAATTGTATTGTCACTTATCATATTTTTCTTGGTATTCCCATAACCAGACTGCAACATTTGTATCCCGTTGTAATACCCGTCAATAGTATTGTTTGAAATATTGTACTGGTTATAATTCCAAATGTCGATTGCAGCCATTGTGTAATCTGTAGAAAAACTACAATTGGTAACAGTTGCCGTATTGTTGTTGTCTTCGGTGTTTTCAAGAAACAGCCATGTCCTGTCAAAAACGGTATTGTCGGTTACCGTTACGATGCCCCTATGGGAATATGCTATATAACAATCATCAAATGTGGAGCTGGAAATGGTCAAGCTTTCACCATAATTGTGCAACTCGCATTTTTCAAAAGTTGTACTATTGAATACTGTTTGTAGACTGTGATTGTTCAAATATAAATCCCACCTGGAGCCATCGGATGTGAACGTAACATTATCCCCAACAGTTATATTTCCATCAACGATCAATTGATTTCCATCTAGTGCATTTAAGGTTGAATTACTGGAAACTATCAATGTAGCGCTTGCATCAATGATTAGTTTTCCTTCGTTTTCAAAAATAAGCAGTCCATCTATCGGAATGGTCAGTGTAGCTCCATTTTTAACAGTAATTTCAGTAGAAATGGTTGTGATTGCAGGTAGCTCAATATCCTGTGTAACTTCAAATCCTTGGGCCATAATATTTAATGCAGGATCGCCAAAAAAATTAAATGCATACTTGTATTGTCCAGCGCACCATGATGGGTAAATTACCTTACTCTCAAGAATATATTCCCCTGTAATATGTGATAAATCGTGGAAAATAGTATATTGTATTGCTTCTTGGAAACGATCCGGCGGATCACTTATAGAAGTACCCTGATTAGCATAAACTGATCTACCTGCTCCAAGGTAGCCTGTAAAACCATCTGTGCCCGAATAAGTTACCAATCCTTCACCAAAGCAATCGCCTCCTTTGTCAAAGTGTCCTGTCTCACATGCCACACCGTGCACAACCGGTGCTTTATTGGTATTTGATAGGTTTGTTGCCAAAACACTCATGTCAAGATATCCTCCGGCACTCCAGCCGTTTTGCGCCCCATGTCCGTAATATGTAAACGTCATTACACCGTCATTCATTACCTGATAAATATTCTCGTGCGTATTTGGCTGTGAAGCATCTAATTTATCAACAGTAAAATAAGAGGGTACCAGGTTGTCGATAAAATTGAAGTATGGTGGCATATAATATGTAAAGTCTTCATGTAT
Source organism: Bacteroidota bacterium (assembly GCA_013203545.1). Lineage (GTDB taxonomy): Bacteria > Bacteroidota > Bacteroidia > Bacteroidales > 4484-276 > JABMQA01. The sequence goes on along the minus strand of JABMQA010000057.1, from coordinate 2,910 downwards.
TAATACTCCGGTTTCGTTTCGCCATCCCCCGAATGTGGCTTCCGATTCATAATAAATTGTTTTATTTACAACATTCTGCAACTCTGTTAAACCATTCTGTAAGTTATTATCTACACAAAACCTACCGATAAATAAATCACCGGTTTCATCATACGTAGTTTGTTGTTTGGTTAAGCAAGAATAATAATAATCAGCAGGATAATGATCGCCACTCATTGTATAAGTGTGATTATAGGAAGTAGGCATCCCAAGGTTTGTATTGTTTTCAGAATCACCTATCAATAAAACATACCCCAGCTTGCCATCATAGGTATTCTGTGCATTGGCACCCTCGTAAACACGGCGGATGCAGGTGCGCATGCGCTGTTCTTTTTTATGTAATAAATCTGGAGGTGTATTATTTAAGCCTTCATAAAAGAAACTTAACTCATCTGAAATTATATTATCAGCATTTAGTATTGCCACATCAAAGTCATTATAAGTAGCTCTGTGGTTAGCAATATGCAATACTTCCGAATCAGGATTATCCGGTTCGAAAAAAGGTTCAGCACAAATAATTATGTAATCGGCTTCGATAGTACAGGCTTGTGCTGTGTCGGTTAAAGTGATCCATTCCACATTACCGTTGCCCTGTAGATTGTCGTTAATGCCAGCAGTAATACCACTAGAAACATAATTTAGAAATGTGTTGGTTGCTACATTGTTATAAATACCAGTGTTGACATTTACTGCGGTTACAGGATTAATAAAACCAAGAGTTACCTGATAGTGAGTATAAACGTTAATGTGGTTTGTTACCGGATTAAACTGTACCGGATAAAGATATACCTCTGCATATTTCTGGCCACGCAGGTAGCCGGTTGAAACTATTTCGGCATTGATACCGGGTAAATAGAGGTTTTGAGCATAGATGGCAGCATCCTTTGTAAATACTTCTTCCATGTACACGCTTCCATCCTGGTTTTGTTCTTCCTGAAAAGCAGGAAAAGGATAGATGTTGTAGTTTGTAAAATCGGTTTGCCCGGTAATGTTTACGGTAAGTGTTACATCGTCACACTCCGGAATGGCAATGAGCTGACGAATAACTGGTAGTTCCGGTGAACCGGTTTCAGAGAGGCTACTCCATGAAGGTATTTCGACCCTTTGAAAATTTTCTCCTTGATCTGTTACTAACTGTTTGTACATTCCACAAACCTCAATTGTAAATGATACCTGCTGGTTATCGGAGCTGGTAAGGTTAACGATTGGAGACTCGGGCATAGATTTGGTAAAGCTTACCCAATCCTGGGCCAATACCATGCTGCCAAGCAGACAGCAAAAAACTAAAATAGAAATTGTTTGTTTCATAACTACTGTTTTTGATTAATGAATAATAATTTATTGAATTGTGAAGAAATACTATTATAATTTATATTGTATAAATAGACTCCGTATGATACAAGATTTCCCATATTATCCCTGCCATCCCATTGCTGGGATTCTTTCCCGATAATGTTAAACTGCCTTATGATTGTTCCATGGATATTACAAATATTTAATACATAGTTTTTACAATTTTTAGGTAATTCAAATTGAATGGTTGTTTTGTTGGAAAAAGGGTTAGGAAATGCTGATAGCCTAAAATCAGGTTTTTTGATCGGTGTAATAGAAGTATATAGTGAATCTAATTCATGAAAATAAGTCGTGAATGTTTCCCCGTAATCCGAACTGTAATCAACATAAAGTAAAGAATGGTCGAAAGTATCGTTTAAACGTGAACGTTTCACATAAAATGAACCAGGCTCCTTGCCAGCAGTATATTGAACACCCCAGTAATAAAGGTTTATATAATTAGATTGGTATTTTAGTGTCCATGAATATCCAGTGTCCGTACTATGAAATATCTTGTAATGTGCTTCCGGCCACCATGAAATAAGATATAATTCCCCTGGTTCTGTTCCGCGTGAGATTTCGGGGTATTTCCCCGACACCTGCCAAAAGGCAACTGTGCTGTCAATAGGGATTTCTGTGTAGGTCTGACCATAATCAACGGTATGAACGAAATTGTAATATAATCCAGGTTCGCCATATATACCATAAAACTCGGGTTCAGAAAATCCAACTTCAGTAAAAGGGCATGTAACTGTTATAGGTAAAAGTTCAAAAGATTGTGCATAATCAGTACTTTTAAAAAACCCTTGACTGTTTCCTTTAAAAATCAAGCCTTGATTTACACCTGTAAAATATTTTGTGTAATCAGGATAATCCTCTCTGTATTCCCAACTTTCTCCATAATCAAAGCTTATCCATAGTTCATTCCAACCCCAGTTATATATTGCTCCGGGAGTCGCATCGCCAAGCACCTGACCAACTTTCATTTCTCCGGGAGGTGCGGTAAGTATATTTTCGTATTGTAAACTTATGTTTTCCCCGTTGTCTGTTGAGTGCAGTATTGCGTAATGGAGGCCACCATTACCAATATACCAGTCAGTTGCAATGTAGATTTCGCCGGATGTGGCTCCTCTTGTTATCTGGGCTTGCATTTTGACATTGGTCAAAAAAAGCAAGAGAATAAATGCAGCGGTGTTAATAATTCGGTTTTTCATTGTTTTTAGTTTTAAAAACTGTTGGTCAATAATTTTCATTAAAATTACTAAATTTTATTCATATTAGCTCTTTTTTCTTTTTGTGTGTAAGCCCCAATTTAAGCTCTTTTGGTTTTTTTCAGGGTTCGGCTTGTGTGTCCGCAAAAACCGAAAGTGCTTAAATGTGCGGTGGCCTTCGCCTTGTTGCTAACGGTCGGCGGTATGACCCGTCCCGCCATATGACAATTTCATTTTACAATTTAGTAAAAACTTTATCCGTAGCCGATACTTTCAAATTAACGATTCTCTGCGGGATGGGCTATGACCGCATGTTACAGTTTCGTGG
>JABMQA010000627.1 GCA_013203545.1 Bacteroidota bacterium | reverse complement strand
CGACAACACTTTACCCGAAGCGGGGATGAAAAACCCCTACCCCAACCCAGCAGGTAATTTTGCAATAGTTCCCTATGAACTTCCCGAAGGGCAAAACGAAGGCGTGATCACATTAACTGATTTAAATGGAAATATTAAACAATCCTTCAGGGTTGACAACCATATTGACCACCTGAAAATCGAGACCGGCCAGCTCCAAAAAGGAACCTATTTGTTTTACCTGTCAGCCGGAAATTATACTTCAGACACCAAAAAGCTAATTGTTCAATAATTTTAAGGACAGGGTTGAAAACAATAAACAACAATTGACTTTTGAAATTTTGTATTTTAATTGTTACAAGATTATCATTAAAATATTTGCCAACCATGAGAATCAAAACGAATATTGCAGTAAGCGATTCAGGGTTTATTTTTAATCCGGACACGGGTGAATCCTTCACAGTTAACCCAATCGGAGCTTTAATAATTGCCCATCTAAAAGAGGGAAAAGAGGATCAGGACATAAGTAATAAAATCAGGGAAACCTATAACGTTGAATTTACCACATTCGAAAAGGATTTCGATGATTTTATCGGATTATTAAAAAACTACTCCCTGGTAGAAAATGGCGACTAAAAGGAAACTAACAATTGCTGTTTCGGGGTTAAATGCCATCGATAGCCCTGGGCCTGGTGTTGCAGTGATACGGGCTTTGCGTGAGGCCGAAAGTTTCGATGTGAGGATCATCGGCCTTGCCTATGAATCGCTGGAGCCGGGGATCTTTATGCACGACCTCGTTGACAAGACCTACCAGATCCCATATCCAACGGCGGGTGTTGATGCAGTATTTGAGCGCATAACTTATATTCATGAACAGGAAACCCTGGATGTAGTGATCCCAAATTTCGATGCCGAGTTGTATCCATTCATCAAACTCGAAAGCAAAATGAAGGACATGGGCATACACATGTGCCTTCCTACAATGGAGCAATATGAGGAGCGGCAAAAGGTAAACCTGAACGATTTCGGGAAAAAATACGGCATTAAGGTCCCGAAAAGTAAAACCATTCACGATATCAGCTCTATTTACAACCTCTCCTCCGAATTTGAATACCCGGTACTGGTCAAGGGCAAATTCTATGATGCCCAGGTTGCATACAACCTTGACCAGGTGAAAACACATTTTAATAAGATCAGTGCCAAATGGGGACTACCGATCATCATCCAGGAATTTGTGCATGGCACCGAATACAATGTTACCGGCCTGGGCGATGGCCTGGGCAATACCATTTCGGCCATCCCCATGCGAAAACAATACATCACCGACAAAGGTAAAGCCTGGGGGGGCATCTCCATTTCAGATAAAAAAATGGTTGCACTAACCAGGAGTTTTATCAGCCAGACCAAATGGCGCAGTGGATTTGAACTGGAACTCATGAAAGACAAAAAGAACGATTTTTATCTACTGGAGATCAACCCCCGGATGCCGGCATGGATTTACCTCTCGGTTGGTGTTGGGCAGAATATTCCGGAAGCTTATGTGCGACTTGCCCTGGGCGAAGATGTAAAACCTTTTACCGAGTATCTGGTTGGAAAAATGTTTGTCCGTTATGCCTGGGACATGATCGTGGATATGGAGGAATTTCAAAAAATATCAACCTTCGGTGAGCTGTAACATGTGAACCAGCCATTATAAATCACAAAATAATAAAGATCAATTTTAAAATATAGCATGGAAAAGTTAAAATACGAACGACCGCTGATAAAACGCCTCGAAAGTAATATGCCCAACAAATTTGGCATGAAAACCGAACATTTCCCAAAAACCCACATTGATGGGGTACCGGTTAGCGATCTGATCGAAAAATTCGGATCACCGGTGTTTGTCATTTCCGAATCAACCCTCAGGAATAACCTGAAAAAAGCCAAAAAAGCATTTAGCAACAGGTATCCAAAGGTACAGTTTGCCTGGTCATACAAAACCAATTACCTTGATGCTATTTGCAATACTTACCATCAGGAAGGGTCATGGGCTGAAGTGGTTTCGGGTTTTG
>JABMQA010000626.1 GCA_013203545.1 Bacteroidota bacterium | reverse complement strand
CGTGTCATCAGCAATTTGAGGTAGGCTACACCGAGTTCGATATTTTTATCTTCCTGGTAGAGGTAATTGGCAGGAAGTATCTTATCCTGGTTATAAAGATAATTATAAGCGTCACGCCCGGCATATTTCGGAACGATTTGCATCAGGCCAAAAGCCGGTACATGCGAACGGGCTTTTGCATTAAAATAGGATTCGGTGTGGATAACGGCATAAACCAGCTCAACAGGAAGGTTGAAGCGGCTGGCGTAATAATTAACATGTGGTTCAATTTTTTCGGCACGGACTTTAATATGATCGGGGGCCAGGGATATGCCAATTGAAGCTTTGTACCTTGTTTCGCCATCTTCACCTTTAATCTTCACGATTTTGATCACATCGTCCCCTACCACCTCCTCGGCAAATTTATCTGCATTATCCTCATCCACTGCATTCCCCTCGCTATCCTGCAATTGCCCCGACAGGACCGGTTCATCCAGGAGCGGTTCAGGATCCTCGGACTCGCTAATATAGTCTTTTGTTTTCCCCTGCGAAACAACAAGATCCTCTACAACATCTTTTAACTCATCTTTTATCAAATCGGGGTTATTGGCTTCTTCTTCTGAAATAATTATTTCAACTTCAACCTCACCATTTTCAAAATCCACATTGGTACGTTGTTTTTTATCATCGCTGTACTCAACCCAGTCCTTATTTGTGGAGATTTTAAAATCTTCCTGCCCCCAATATTTTTCAACCTCCTTTTTAAAATTTTCAAAGGCTTCCTGTTCCTGTCTTACATAATCTTCATAGGCCTTTGTTTCCGACTCAAGATAATTGCCATACCTCGCTTGTTCCTGTTTTTTGTATTCTTCGAAGGAGCTGGTATTGGTTTCCTGTGAAATGGCATACAGAAAACTATTCTGAAGGATTAAAAAAACAATAATTTTAATATAACAGGCAGAAAACAGACCATTATAAGTTCTCCTGACCGGGTGATTAAAGTTAAAATTGACAGCCATATTTTTTTGTGTTTTCATTTTCATGGGATTTAAATTTCAATTCTTCAAACTGGTATTTGCACTTTGATTTTTTATCTAACCACCCCTATCGGGAAATCGGAAATACTTTGCGGAATCACTGCTGTAGGTGTTTGTTGTCCCTTTGTCAGCTCTTTCACACGTTCAGCGATGTATGCATCAAGTGATTTTATTGTGATCTTACCTTTATTGAACAAGTCGGCCTTACCATTCAAACCTTCTATCAGTGCCTTGGTGAATGCGCCGTTTTCCCATTTCTCATTTTCCAGCGAATATTGCTTCCCGGTGGAAGAGGTAAACACCACTGCACCGCTCTCCACATCCGATAGTTCGTTCACCAGGTTGTTGACATCCGGGGCACGCCTCCCTCCCATTGCACCACCCGAGTGGCACGCATCGATAAAGGCAACTACTTTTCCGGCAATGGACGAGGTGGTATATTTCAACTCGGTAAACATCAGGCAGGTACTGCGCATACTTTCCAGGTCAGCCTCCCAGGGCAGGTAATAAAAGGTGCCCTTGTTGTCGTTCACGCCATGGCCTGCAATAAATATCATGGCCATATCCCGATTGGTGGTCTCTTTTTCTATCCATTCGAGCCCCACCAAAATATCATTCCTGGTGGCGTTGCCGTCAGTAAGAAGCTTTACGTTTACCTCTTTGTACAGGCCTCCCTTTTGTTGCCGCATGGTTTGTACAAAATCGCCGGCATCTTTTGCGGCATATTTCAGGTCGAGGTTGTTGTTCTTGTAATCGCTAACGCCAATCGCCAGCAGGTAAAGGGTTGGCTTGAGCACATCAGGTTTGTTATCGCTCCCCTTCCATTTTACAGCAACTTCTGCCCGGGTACTCCAGCCATGCCTGTTTTCTGCCAGAAGTTGTATAGTGGCATCTTTTTGCGGAATTTGAATCGTAATCTCACCAGTTTCATCATGCATGGGTTTAAAGCCCCGTTGGTTGCTCACCGGGCGACCATCTATCATAACCTTAACGGCAGTTACCGGCTCTCCATTTGGCGATTTTGCCGTGTAGCGAATGGTAAGATTTTCAGAGCCTACCTCCTGCCTATGGGAGGGTGAGAGTATCCGCACCACCGGGGGTAACATGTTGGCAATTTTGGTG
>JABMQA010000625.1 GCA_013203545.1 Bacteroidota bacterium | reverse complement strand
TTGTGGTAATCATTGCAATTAAAAAAATAACTTTTTTCATGGTAACCTCCGTTTTTAAACCTGTAGTCGATAGCTATCGGGTTCAGTCAGCAGTAGATTGTACTGCCGACTGAAGACTGTGGACAGTGAACTGATCCCGATAGCTATCGGGAGAGGACTGAAGACCGTTGACTTTCTAATATTTTATTGTTTTATCATTTTTTTCGTTTCAAATAATCCATCAGAAGTGGAAAGCCGGCAGAAATAATTCCCCGTTTCCACCTGATCCCCTTTGGAGTTTGTACCGTTCCATATCACATTATGGTTTCCGGCTGGTATTTCTTCATTAACCAGTACTATTACCAGACTTCCCCGGATGTCATAAACGGATAAGTTTATATGAGTCCTTTCACTTACTTCATAGGTGATTTGTGTAGAGTTAATAAACGGATTAGGAATGTTATTGCATAGGATCATTTTATCTATGATTTCCTTTTCCTCATGTACAGATGTTATAGTAACTGCATACTGACTGCTGTAATTAAGGTATTGATCGTAAGCATATACAAGAACTTCCGTACCTGGAGTGATTTCAAGCGTATCCAGATCAATATAGAAATCCTCAAAACCATCCACCACAATTTGATTTAAATAAATACCTTCGATTGATACTTCCACCTTGGTCACCCCCTCATCAACCGTCAGGAAAAAGTGTAACATATTATCGGTGATATAACATCCATCAACTGAAAAATCCGGGGCTTCAAAATCATCATATTTGGAAAGCAATCCTGTATCGGTAATTTCAAAATCTTTTTTCTCATCCCCGACTTTAATTCCGTTTACCCTGATTAACCTAGCATCACAACAGCCCATTGAATCGTTGTGCAAGGTAACCAGGTGAGGAACTAATTCAGGGTCGTGACCTGTTAATAAGGAACCTACTGCATCAACTGCTATTGGATCCTTGCAAGCCAGAATCATTCTCATATTCATCTGGTCGTCGGTATTGCTCGTCGGACCATTTTGAATGCTCTGAAGTCCATCCATGATCACAAAATCAACCGGACGGCACATAAAGTAATCATGAATCCAGTAGTGCAGATTTGTTCGGGGAGGATTATTATGGTCTATATACCATCGCATATTAGTAGGGTATCCAGGATAATTTCCATAAATGGTAGTCGGTGTAGCCCCAATTCCAACATTTTTCACACTGCCTGTTGTGCCTGCATACAAGTGGTTTTTCAATACGGGCATAGAAATTACAACATCGGCTTCATTATATAGTTTATGCAACCAGTATCGGTTATCAGCACCATTGTATAGTACATTATCAGGAGGTAATGAAATACCCTGAAGATAAACACATGTTGTATCGCCCCATACCTCGCAAGCATCCTCCAAACAGATCAGGCTATCGACCCCTGTAATTTGGTCATAGTTAAGAATTACCATATTATTAGCTGTGCCGCCAGAGGCCGAGCCCTCCATAATATAAATTACTCCGGATGGGTTGATCTCATTAATTATATTTACAACTGCCTGCATAACCCTGTAGTCAGTTGTAATACCGTTTACTTCGGGGTTAAGTTGTTGTCCGGCAGCTGTTGAAACCACTAAGTTGGGTTTCAGGATTACAGTATCTCCATCACTAACAATGCCTTCTAAACCTCCTGCCCTTTCGATGGCTAAGCTGACCATTGAAACAATTTCACTTGAGTCGATATCCTCTGCATAGGCCTGGGAGGATTTTACTGCGCCAATAAAAGCCAAAGGATCCACCACACAGCTATCGTTTTCTGCAATGTTTTGCATTACCGGCAGAGAGTTTCCCAACAGGCTATTGGTGAAGATATATGCACGTGCTATAACAGGAGTAAACTTAATAGACGTGGAAGTTAACATGAAAACAAATGCCGCCAGAAATAATAAGACGGCTGCAAGGATATATTTCGAGCGGCGCCATTTGGCTTTTGCTTTAACAAAAAGTAAGCTTGATGTAAGTATTCCTGTGAGCCAAATTACGAATGCCGAAGCAAATGGAAATGCAGCCTGCATGCATGGATATGCCGCACGGCTTGGTTTTGGTATAACCCGGATCAGAAACCAGATTAATGCTGCAAAGCCAATAAAAAACATGATGACAGTTCTAAAATTCTTTTTTGCATTGGGATACTTGCTGAAAGCGTTTTTAAATTTTTTCATAGCATTATTTTTTACGGTTAACAAATAGAATTTTTTTATAGTATTACATCTTTTAATCTTCCATTATTAATAACCTATAAATATAAGATCTTTTAATACTATTGTCAAGTATTTATCTATTTAGGGTCTGCTGAAAAACTCATAATCTTCATCATAGCTAATTGTTCATGCAGCTAACCCAAAGTTTAGAAGTAGATTATTACGGTTTTTATTTTCCCAATTTGAAAGCAGCATGAAATATC
>JABMQA010000624.1 GCA_013203545.1 Bacteroidota bacterium | reverse complement strand
GCCCAATAGGTTGCATTTGGGAAAGTTGGCTCGAAGCCGGACCGGTTGCTATTCCATTTTATGCTGCCACCACAATGGTCGAAATGAAGATGTGTATGCACTATATCGGTGATATCCTCAAAACTGAAGCCCGCATTTTTCAGGGATTTTTCCAGCGAATGTGGCCCATGCAGATGGAAATGGCTGAAAAATTTCTTATCTTGTTTATCTCCTATTCCCGAATCGATCAGAATTTTGCGATCCCCGTTTTCAACCAGCAAGCATCGCAGGGCTAATGAGGCAAGATTACTTTCATCAGCTGGGTAAGCCCTTTGCCACAGGGCTTTCGGTACCACGCCAAACATGGTTCCGCCATCAAGCTTGAAATTTCCGGTATGAATTGAATATAGTTTCATTTCGTTTCCTGTCTGAATTTTTTTTCATACCTCCACTACCCACCGGCAGGCCCGCCCACTACTCGAAAATCACTCCCCAACCGGACGCTACCTGGTCGCTTTCGTTCCAGGTCTCTAAGCTCACCCCGGGAAGCTATCGGGGCTCCGCTTCCTCTATCCTATAATCGCACCTATAATTGTGGCCGACAGCAGGGAGGCAATGGTACCACCAAGCAAGGCTTTAAATCCGTATTTCGATAGGAACCATCTTTTATTTGGCGCCAGTCCGCCAATACCCCCGATCTGAATTCCGATGGAGGCAAAGTTGGCAAAACCACACAGCATATATGTTGACATGATCACAGACTTCTGTTCGAAAAATGCACCCGCTTCCTTCAGTGTGGCCAGGCTGGTATAGCCAACAAATTCGCTGGCAATTAGTTTTTCACCCAACAATTGCCCCACAAGTGTAATATCGTGTGTATTGACTCCTATTGCCCACATCAGTGGTGCGAATGTATAGCCCAATATAAATTGTAACGAAATTTCATTGTATTGACCATTTGTGATATCAGCAACGGTTTGATTGAGATTGGTCCATACACCGATTTTTAACAAAATGTAGTTAAACATTGCAATCAATGCAAAGAACACCAGGAGCATGGCGCCCACATTGGCCGCAAGTTTTAACCCTTCGGTGGTTCCATTGGAAAGTGCATCCAAAAAATTCCGGCCAATTTTCTCCTGTTTTACCTCAACTTTCATATCGATCTTCCCGGTTTGAGGCATTAGTATCTTTGAAATTACGATAGCACCCGGTGCCGCCATAACGGAGGCTGTAAGCAGGTGCTTGGCAAATATCAGACGTTGCAAGGGATCCTCGCCGCCGAGAAAACTAATATAAGCAGCCAGTACACCACCGGCAACAGTGGCCATACCACCGATCATCACCAGTAGCATTTCAGAATCCGTCATTTTTGGCAAATAGGCTTTAATCATCAGCGGTGACTCCGTTTGTCCGAGGAAAATGTTTCCGGCCACCGACAGGCTTTCCGCACCCGATATTTTCAATGCTTTGGTCATCAGCCAGGCCAGGACCCAAACCACCTTTTGTATTACACCAAGGTAAAATAGCACACTCGTTAGTGCCGAAAAGAAAATAATGGTAGGGAGAATTTGCAATGCAAAAATGTAGCCTACCCGCTCTACCATCATCAAATCATTAAAAAGAAATGTGCTGCCTATTTTTGTGAAATCGAGTATCACTACGAAAATACCTCCGGCCAATTCAAAAAACTTTTCTACAAAAGGAATGTATAAAATTCCCAGTGCGATGGCAATTTGAATGGACAGCCCGGTTGCAACAACTTTCCAGGATACAGCCCTTCGGTTGGAACTAAATAGCCATGTAATAAAAACCAGGACAAATATACCAAGGATGCCCCGTAAAACAGTTATCAGTGAAAAGGCGCCGCCTGTTCGTTGTACAATGGAGGAGATATCCGGTTCCTCGCCGACATAGGTGTATCTATGGCCGTTCCCCTCCAATACGAGGGTATCTTTGGAAACCTTAATGATTTTGAAAACATCCGTATCCCTTTTCGACAGCAATCGATCCTCAGTTAAACGGGTCATTTCCTCTCCGTCCTTATAGAAGATAACAATAGGTGTATTTTCAACCACATGGTAGGCGATCGAATCAATACTTTCCGCTTTGGGTTGAAGATCGGATGACAAGATCAGGTTATCGCCTTCGAGTTTCCAATCGCCGGTAAGTAAAATATTTTCTGCTTGTAATTCATGCTCAAACGAACGGAGTTCCCCGATCAGGCTTAAATGATCCTGATGGTGCACCAGGATATTTTGTTTTCCGGAACTATCGGTAATGGAAGTTACCTTCCAGTTTTTAGCAATTTTTTTAATTCGGGCATCTTCAGTTTGAGATTGCAGGGTCAGGCTAAATAAAAGTATTATAATCCCGGTAAGGGTAAAAATTTTCTTCATTTCTCGTGTTTATATTTGGAAAATTTTGTGAACAGATTAGGAAGGAAAATTTATATTTATTTTGATTTTTTGCGCCGGTTAATTTCATCCCTGATTTTTGATGCTTTTTCATATTCCTCGTTTTCAACTGCCTTCTGAATTAACTGCTCCAATTCCTCATCGGAAGACTCGGTAAATACATTCTCCCCTTCATCTTCAGGGCTAAACCATTCCTGATCGTCTTCTGTCCCCTTATCCTTATCTTCCTGAACCACAACCCCTGCAGATGACATAATGCTTTCATAGGTATAAATCGGGCACTTAAAACGTATGGCAAGTGCAACTGCGTCAGAGGTTCTTGAATCGATCTCAATGGTTTGTTTGCCGTCGAAACAGATCAGTTGGGCATAAAAAACACCTTCAAAAAATTTATTGATGATCACCTCATGAACTGTTATGTTAAAGGCATCGGCAACCCGCTTAAGTAAGTCGTGTGTCAGGGGCCTGGCAGGCTTCATTTTTTCCAGTTCGATGGCAATAGCTTGTGCTTCAAACCCTCCAATTATTATAGGCAATCTTCGTTTCCCCCCAATTTCACCAAGAATCAATGCATATGCACCGCTTTGCGATTGGCTGTACGACATTCCAAGTATTTCCAGTCTTATCTTCTCCATTAATCTCCAAAGGTTTTATTGAAAACACGAAAGTATAAAAATTTAAATAAAAATCTGATTTTACGAAAAGTTATTTTTAAACCGGTTTAAAGTGGTAAGGTCAATCTGAAATAATTACTATACTCAACTACCAAATTCCACAAAATGTTCAATTCACATTAGAATTGATAGCTTCTTAGAACAACGAAAACTTAACATACCTTTTGGGGTTCAAGCGGATATCTTCGAGTAGCTTGTTAAGCTCAGAAGTCGATTTTTCCAGATGAAAGTAAAGGCTGTCGTTGGTAAATAGCTTTCCAATGGTCCCTTCACCACGATTAATTTTATCGGAAAGTTCCTTAAGGTTATTAATTGCCAGTTTGGCATCGCGAAAGGTTTGGGGAATTTCAGCACTTGCAAGTGAATCGCTCAGAGCAGCAAAATTGGATAAAATTACATTAATATTTTCATTGTTATTTTCAAGATTCCTGGTAATGGATTCGAGGTTACTCATGATCTTATTAATCTTATTTTTTTCATCCCCAATGATGGTGTCAATGTTTGAAGAGGCATTTTCAAGATTTCGCAATGTGTTCCTGATATTTTCAACGGTGGAGGTAAGGTTGTGCCTGGTATTTTCATTAAAAATAGATTGGATCACCGTCATTACCGAATCAACCGATCTCATCAGGGCAATTGCCTTGCGCTTTAATGGCTCCACCTGCTCATTCACCTGGTCCCGTAAACTGCTCTCCATCGAAGATGTAAGGGTATCTTCACTGACCACATAGTTTGTTGATGCACCCATGATAATCTCAACTGCCTTACCGCCAAGCAAATCAGTACTATAAATTTTTGCTTCGGAGTCTATCGGAATTTCGATGGAACTCTTAATGTAAAATTCAGCCAGAATTTTTGAGGTACCCGGGATAAAACGCAAATCACTGACCTGTCCGATTTTTAAGCCGTTAATCATTACATTATTGGCCTTTTGCAAACCGTCAACTTTTTCATATACAGCGTAAAGTACCCGCTTTCCGGATAGAAGGTCGGTTCCTTTTAAAAAGTTGAAACCCCAGATGAAAACAGCAACTGCAGCAACAAAAATAAACCCAACCTTTAATTCACGTGAAATCTTCACAATATTGAATTTTTATTTTTACAAATCTAAATTATTTTTCCAAATAACGTTTAGCTTTTAATGCCGAAATTATTTTTTCTTCCTCAAACTCGAAGATAACTGCATTTTTTAGAAACTTTCGCTTGATTTTACGCTCCTCAACACAATACAGAAAATACTTTACTGCATCCTCCAGGGCTGAGAATTTCCCGAAAGCGTAATGATACTTGTTATCATCCTGGTAATAACAATATACATCCGTCATTCCCTTGAAAAGGCGATGATCAATAGGTTGAGGTTCAGCAAACGACCCAAACCCAATTCTGAATATCGGTTCAGCTATTTTCTCCTGATATTCTGTTCCGGGTGGTATTTCCGGTGTTGCCAGGGTTAGAAATCCTTCTTCATAATTGATCTTGAAATCATGAATGGCCTGGTATATAGCCTGGGCAATCTTCCGCTGGTTTTTGGTATTTAATAAAAACTTCTCCTCGGCCGGATTACTTAAAAAGCCAGTCTCCACAAGTATTCCCGGCATTGTTGTAAGATACAAGACCACAAAACCGGCCTGTCGAACCCCCCTGTCGTATAAATTTGAAACTACCTTCAGTTTCTCCTGCGTAGCCAATGCCAGTTCGAGGCTTTGCTCGATGTGTGCGCTTTGAAACATGCTTAACATGATGTAATCTTCATCAAAATTTGGATTAAACCCTTCATACTCCTGTTGATAGTTTGCCTCCATCAATATGGCTGCGTTCTCAGTTTTGGCAACCTCCAGATTTTCATCTGTTTTGTGTAAACCCATCACGTAAGTTTCGGATCCAAATGGCCTTGACGATACATTTGAATTGCAGTGAATGGAGATAAACAAATCGGCTCCGCTTTCGTTAGCCACCTGTGCGCGTTTGTGCAATTCCACAAACCTGTCATCTTTCCGGGTATAAATTACGGTGACATCGGTGAGGTATTGTTCAATCAGTTCGCCGGCCATTAATGCAATAGATAAAGTAATATTTTTTTCTTTGGCCGTTTTTCCTGATGCCCCAGGATCGTTTCCTCCGTGCCCCGGATCAAGCACTATTTTGTCAATCTTATGGTTGAGTTGACCGTTTTGTGCAAAAACCGGAACAAAAAATATCGAAATTATTATATAGATAAGAAAACAGGGGATCAAACGTTTCATCAATCGTAATTTCTTTGTAATTGGCTTTTTACTTATCTTAGTTTGCATTTTAATGAATTACTGATTTCGCGATTTACAAAATTAATCGAATTTGATAACACCTTATGATAAATTGCATGTCCAAATTCATTTTCTTTGCATACATATAAAAAATAATTAACGAGATATCGGCGCGAAAATTCTAATGGTCAAAAAAACCTTCGTAAATATTAATATTTTGATATTCGGTGCGAACATGGTTGGTATGGCCACCAGGAACCTCAAACCATCACTCAATTATTTTTACGGTATCCTTATCATTTGTCTCTCTTTATCCGGTAATGTTGTTTTTGCACAACACCCCGATACACTATCTGTAGATACAACCCGGTACCCACATCCTTTTATGGAAGTTGATTCGTTAATTTCAAAGGATACCATACCGGGAATAAAAAATTTATCCGACACACTTGATAAACCCTCCGGCAGCTTGGGATTGGATGACAACGTAAAATACAATTCGAAAGACTCCATCAGGTTCGACATCAAAAACCAAAAGGTTTATCTGTACGGTGATGCGTCCATCGAATATGGAAGCATTAAACTAAAGGCCCAATACATCGAAATCGACTTTGCCACCAGCCAGGTTTATGCCAAAGGCCTTCCCGACACTACGGGCAAGGTAATCGGAAATCCCTTGTTCTCTGATGCCGGCCAGGATTTTGAATCGGAACAAATAACCTATAACTTTGAAAGCAAGCAAGGGCTCATCAAAAGTGTAATCACAAAGGATGGCGAAGGTTATCTCCATGGGGAAAAGATCAAGAAAATGCCCGATGACCGTATTAACATTAAAAACGGGAAATATACCACCTGCGACCTCAAACACCCCCATTTTGAATTCCGCTATAATAAGGCACAGGTGATACCCGATAATAAAATTGTATCAGGGCCTGCCTGGATGGTCATCGAAGGGGTGCCTGTACCCTTGCTTATTCCGTTCGGCCTGTTTCCAAATAAAACCGGCCAGCGTTCAGGCATTATTATTCCATCATTTGGCGAATCGGCAAACCGGGGTTTCTTTCTTGAAGGAGGTGGTTATTATTTTGGCATCAACGATTATATGGATCTTACCGTTACCGGTGATATTTACTCAAGCGGCAGTTGGTCGCTGCGGCCAACCTTTCGATATTCCAAAAGATACCGGTTCAATGGAAATTTTGATTTCAGTTATGCAAAAAATATTTCTGGCGACAGGGACTCCCCCGATCGTACTGTGAACACGGACTTCTCCATCCGGTGGTCGCATGCCCAGGATGCCAAAGCCAGGCCTAACAGCAGGTTTTCGGCCAGTGTAAATATCGTTAGTGCCAATTTCAACCAGTTCAACCTTACAAGCACCCAGGCCTATCTCTCAAATACATTCCAATCCAGCATTGCCTACCAGACAGACTGGAACAAAAACCTTTTCCTTACCCTTAACGCATCACACCAGCAAAATACCATCGACCGGTCGGTGAATATTACATTACCAAGTATGACATTCAGTACGAAACAATTTTTTCCGCTTAGAAGAAAGAAACAGGTGGGTAAGCTCAGATGGTATGAAAATATCAACCTGAAATATAGCGCGAGTGCTGAGAACCGTATCAGTACCAAAGATTCCCTTTTGTTTAAACCCGGTTGGGAAGAAGGCTTCAGGTATGGGGCCAAACACGCCATCCCAATTAGTACATCGTTTAAGGTTTTGAAGCATTTCACTCTTACCAACTCAATCAATTACAATGAAAAATGGTATCCTTACTCCATCCGTAAGTCATGGATTAACGACAGCTTGATTACCGAAACCGATACGGTGGTGGGGTATGTAAAAACCGATACGGTTCAGGGATTTGTTGCAGCCAGGGATTTTTCATTTTCTGCTACGCTCAGAACAATGCTTTATGGTATGTACCAGTTTAAAAAAGGACCGGTGGTTGCCATCCGGCATGTAATTACACCAAGCGTTTCGTTTAGTTATAATCCCGATTTTGGATCAGATTTCTGGGGGTATTATCACGATTATCAATATGACGGGGAAGGGAATACCGGGCGATACTCCATTTTCGAGGGCTCGCTGTACGGGGGGCCGCCTGATGGCAAATCAGGAAGTATTGGATTTTCGCTTTCCAACAATCTGGAAATGAAGGTGCGGTCGAAAAAAGATACCATTACCGGGATGAAGAAAGTGAAGCTGATCGATAATTTTAGAATTGCTACCTCCTACGATATAGCAAAGGATTCGCTGAACTGGGCTCCTTTGACCCTTAGCGGCAACACCATTCTTTTTAAAAAAATAAATATCTCATATGGGAGTTCATGGGATCCGTATGTGGTTGATTCATCCGGTACCAGGAATTTAAATCAATTTGAATGGAATGTTAACAAACGCCTTTTC
>JABMQA010000623.1 GCA_013203545.1 Bacteroidota bacterium | reverse complement strand
GTCTTAGCATGAACCATAACGGTTTGGCTAAGAACTGAGCCGATTTGAAACACGGAATTATCAATTTGTAAATACTGATTATATGAAACACTTAACTTTAATTTATGCACGAATAAAGGCTTTGTTTTTAGCTTTTGTTACCACCCGTTTTTCTCTGAAAGCTGGTGACGTGGTAATAGTGCGTTGGAATAAGTCCCGAGTAGAAGCAACCGTCGAAGGCTTTTATTGTTATGGAATGAAGCTAAAAGGAATGGGTGTTTTCCCATTTAATGCAGGACGTTTATACGGTTGCGGATATAATAGTGGGCCAGTTTATACACTTAGAAAAGATTGGCATTACATACCTGCTAAAATTTGTGAGTGGTGGCGGTTGAAATTATCACAAAAAGTTGGAGCGAGAATCTTCGGTTTTTAAATGGGTGGCAACGGCCCGGCGGTATGATTCGTTTGCTCCTCGAATCCGCAGAAAAGTTGGAGCGTGATAATAACTTAACAAATTACGAGCGATGGCAGAATTATTGACAGACGATATGGACATAAGGGACACCACATTAGACATGTATGTTGGTGGAAACGGAGACTACTATTTACAGTTAAAAGAAACCAAAAGAGGAAATGTTGTAAAGATTGATACCCGAATAGCAACGAGCGGAGGCAATGCGACACCGGAAATTTTAAAAGCGATCGCAAATTTATATAGAGCATTGCAGGGTGAACCACCAGAGCGTGAACAAGCAAATGAATTATTACCGCCTGTTAGCAATTCGGTTTGCTTTCGGTGTAATGGTACAAAAGAGGTTGCAAGTTCAGACGGTTCAGCTAAAAAATGTCCACAATGTCGTTAGCAAACTGATTGCTAACTTGTTTATACCCCCAGGTTTTCCGAACCCGATTTCAACATACGGGTTGCTATGTACACCTTTGTATGTTTTTAGCTTACAAGTCGAAATCATCTGTAGGATTTTTTATATTACTCAAATTTTTCATGCTTACCCAGGTGTATCGTTCTGTTGTTTTACTGCTCTTATGCCCCAGTAACTCCTTTACCCCGTAGGATTAAAAAAATTACTTAGCCTATTTCCTATGTAAATTTTTCCATTTCCTGATTTAAGATACTTTTCTCTCCTGGTTGCATCTTGTTGATTGATGCAACCTTCAAAATAGATCAACTTGAGTGGTCTTCGTAGCTTTGTTGAAGGCACCTTTCCATTGTTGTGCATATTTAATCGCTGTTTTAAATCTGATGTGTATCCTGTGTACATAAGATTGTCCTTTTCGCTTCGTAAAACATAAACATAATAAAACATGGTTTTCAATTTTTTAATCCAACGGGGTGAATGTAGCGCAAGTCAACGCCGGATTCCAGCAGGTGGGTCGCGTAAGAATGCCTGAGGCAGTGTGGTGTAAAATTATGCTTTTCCAAAACCCTGCCCAAATATTTTCCAAAAATGTTTTCGATACTTGTTGCACTATAGGGTTGTCCCTTGCGTTGCCCTTCTATCAGATAGGTTGATGGCCGATCAGCATTCATATGGTTTTGCATCAAACGGATCAGTTTATCACTCAAGGGCAACATACGGTCCTTTTGCCCTTTGGCATTGCGGATGGTCACAACTTTTCTCCTGAAATCAATATCATTGAGCTTAAGATTAATCAGCTCGCTGCGACGCAACCCCAAACCATAAATTACAGCAAGCGCTGTTTTATGTTTCTGATTTGGAATGCCGGTTAGCATTTTCTGCACCGTTGGTTTGTCAATCACCTTTGGCAATATTCGCCCACGTTTTGGCCGTTCAATTTGATCAATGTCCATGCTTTTATGTATTTGCTTTGCATAAAAAAGTTTCACGGCATTGATCACCTGGTTCTGGTACGAAGGCGAATATCCGTTTGGCAAAATAAATTCAGCGTTGAAACGGATAAGGTCTTCGTTGCTCAATTCATTAACATCTTTTTCAGCATAAAAACCAAGAAAAGTGCTGATGGCATCTGTGTACGTATTGATGGTACTTTTGCTGTAACGTTTTTGTTGCATCCACGATTTGAAGGATTCAATCTGGTTTTTACTCTGTCCGGATAGCTGGCCCTTGATCCTCTTAACTTTCGCTTTTTTTTGTTGTGGTTCCGGTTTGGAAGCTTTCAAACCCGAATAATCCAAATATGCCACCGGATTTAATGCCTCATAAAATTCGTTCAACTTAAATTCTTCCCGGGCAATGTACCAGAAATTCCTGCTCCGGCTCCAACGCACACCGCTGATCGCCTTTACCTTATTTATCATAGCCCGGTCGAAATTAAAACAAATCGCAACAACCGGAGTGTTTCGGTG
>JABMQA010000056.1 GCA_013203545.1 Bacteroidota bacterium | reverse complement strand
TCCAAAACCGATTGATCCGGCGAGGACATTCCCTCAAGATAATTAGCTGCCATGATCCGCTCGCTTGCCATTGGTTGTTCAAGCTTGGTCATAATCAGCAAGTCCTTCATCTGGTTTACCTCCGACTTCAATTCGGCTACCTGCGATTCCGATCCCTGGTTGTTATTGTTGATCAACAAACCCAGTAGCATTCCGGCAATCAACAAGGCCACACCTGCTGCAATTTGGCTGAATGGATTGTAGAGCCACCTCTTGTGCTTTTCATGGTTCATTTCAACCTTTTTTCCTTTTAAGAAATACTGTTTTTCTGCTTCAAGCATCGCTTCAAAGTTTAGCTTCATTGCAACATCCGGCTGCTCATCCTCAGCACTGTTCATCTTATCAATAAGCACAGCAAGATTATCCACCTCTTCATGGCATATTTTGCAGGACTCGAGATGCTGAACGACAAGTTGTGTTTTCTCAATGTCGAGATTTTTGTCGACAAAGTCTATTAGTAAAGCTTGTATTTTATTGCAATCCATCATTATTCTGCGATTTGAAAATAAATTTCTTTTAATTTTTTTATGGCCCTGTGTACCTTTACTTTAACTGCCGGCACCGAACTTCCTGTTATCCGCGATATCTCCTCATATTTCAATCCCTGAAACCTGCTCATTTCGATCACCTCCTTCTGATCCATCGGAAGTCGTTTGATTGCTTCCATCAATATCTCCTTTCGCTCGGTTTCTTCCATCTCGTCCTGGGCATCCCTCGGCTCATCGGCCAGTGTTTCGGAGTCGGTATATTCAGAGGTCCAGTACTTGTTTTTGTTGTAATGATCGATATGAACGTTTCGCGCCAGCTGGTAAATCCAGGTTTTGAAAGCCTGCCTTTCATCGTAAGTATGTTTGTACTTTATAATCCTGCTAAAGACATTCTGTGTGAGATCGCGGCTGGATTCGCGTTCGTTCGTAAGTCGCAGGAAAAAATTGTACATCTTCACATGGTACTTTTCAAAGAGCGGCGATAGTGCGTCCAGGTCACCGTTTTTAACTTCCAGCATCAATTCTTCGTCTGTATTGAATAGCTTCACCTGTTTTACTTTTTGTTGACGTTTGTAAATGATTACCTATGATTTTTAAAAAGGTTACACAAAATAGGAAAAAAAAAGAAACGGAATGATGGATTATTGGAAAAATGGAGAAATGGAGGGATGAGGGAATGGTGGAAAAATCTAAAAGCGCGAAGCACAGGTAGAGCCGCAAAGCCTTGCGGCTCACCATTGTGCAAAGCGCAAATAGCCGAGATAAATGAAATTTCTAAATGATTTGGGAACAATATGAATCGGAAACAATCCGGTACGGTTTGTCCCTTTGGGGGTTTCGGTATCTGTACTTAATACTGTTATAAATAAAAACCACAACCGGTTCCGGATTACCGGATCATCATTCACCTATGTCGGTACTCCATTACCAAAACCCATACTGAGTTTTTTGCCAAAGGCTTCATCAATCAATCCGGATCAATCGAAAATAATCCAGCAAAGCCTCATTTATTTCAACATCCATATTTTCATTCCAATCTTCAAAAATTATTTTCAGGTCGTTTTTGCCTTTGTTGAGCTGAATTTCAACTGCATTGGAAAATCCCCAATCAGACCATTCATCGGTTCCCCGTTGTGGGAAAACCAGTACACCTTCATAACATTGATTCACATACAAACTTCGGATGGCGCAGTTGTTATCCGTATTCCAGGGTCCGGTACCGTTGGCATACCTGCAATCAAGAAGGTAGGTGCCTGCATGGTCAACTGCTATCTCGATCTCAATTTCCCTGTTTTTGCCCCGGCTGATCTCAACAAAACCATCACCCGAATAATTGGTGTATGGCAGGGTGGCCTTCTTTGAGTAACCCTCAGCTTCAAGTATGGTGATTTCCGATTCCGGGCAGTTGAAAATGGGTTCGCTTGTAAACGATTCTTCACCATCATTATCCACAGCAGTAACTTTATATTCTGCAATCTTATTGATATCGACATCAAAATGGTTCTCACTAATATTATTAAAAAGTTTACCATTTTTATAAATAGTATAGGATGCCGCAACAGGAATTTCATTCCAGATGATCTGAGATCCTGATAATTCAGTCTGTGGATTGGGCAAAGTGAATTTATTTCTGACAAGATTAATCTTCCCTTTACCAAAATCCTTATCAGCCATACGTATCAAAACGGAGTGCCTGCCGGTAATTGAATCCGGCAAAAAGGCACTTTCAAGCATCTGCCCATCCAACCGGAATGAACTAATCCGGTTGCCAAAACCTACTACCTTGATATCAAGGACCGTATTCCTGTATTTAAAGTTGGAAAGTGTTTTCGTTCCTGAATAGGCTTTAGGGATCACCGGATTAAAACGGATCCCTTCCGGTTCGAAGGAGATTCCCATAAAAACACGATGAACCATGGCCAGGTTCCCGGCCATACTCCAGAGCATACGGTCCGAGTTGATTTCGGTACCGATATAATCACCGGTTTCAGCAACGAAGTTTTCATAGTTTGTGAGGAAAAGCGCCCCTGCCCGGTAGATGGCCGCCAGTCCATGGTTGAGTGCTTTTTCATTTCCGGCCTTTGCGGCTGCCAGATTCCAGTAAGATTGTACAAATGGCCAGATCCCATTGTTATGATAGGGTGGGATCCCCGGGATCTGGGGATACACACAGGTGGTTCCAAAAGCTGTTACCGGAGATTGTGCTATAATTGAATTGGCCTGCTCCACGTTAGCAACATCAAACAATATGGCCAGCGCTTCACCCAGGGCTTCAAATTTGGGAGACAGGTTCATATGGCCCCTGCCATATAAATACTGGCCGTAGTACCCTTTATCTGGCATCCATAGGTATTCATTGATCCCTTCCTTAATTTCCTGGCCCCTGCTTAAATAGGGTTCATAGGGTTCATCCAAAATTTTTGCCATCTCCGCCAGGATAATATTTGCCCTGAAATGGACGACATTGGTAC
>JABMQA010000622.1 GCA_013203545.1 Bacteroidota bacterium | reverse complement strand
GATTATGATTTTTCAATGATCATCGCTTCGAAATTATATGAAGACGGAAAATTAACAGCTGGCCAGGCTGCAAAAATTGCCGGGATTTCCAAAAGAACTTTCATCGAATTATTGGGAAGGTATGGTGTTTCCGTATTCAGTTCATCCCTGTCTGACCTGCATACAGATATAGCCAATGCATGATGTTGTAATCACAGACACCAGCTGTCTGGTCATCTTATTTAAAAGGGATTCCGATGGCAGATTTAGCAATACAGTTCGGTTGTCCTGAAAAAATGATTGAGAATTTACTACGCAACAGGGGGATTGCCATAGTTTTTAATGAAATGCCAAAATCCTAATGAATTGAAGACAATACACTGACATGGTTTTTATAACTCCACCCGGTCTTCTCACCCCTCCTTTTTCGAATAAACCCTTTTAATCCAATTCGGAAGTACGATGGCCCCAATAAATATATAGGGATAATAACTTACCATGCGCCACAAGAGTGCCAGTGCTACGGTTAAGCCTACAGGTATAAAATCGCCCAGGAAGTCGGAGAAGAGAAATTCGGCCAGGCCGCTGCTCCCGGGTGTAGGGCTGATAAGCAGGATCACCCACATGATGAGTTGCCTGGCATAGATGAGGAAATGCTGCCCAACCGGTGTAATGGACATGATAAGGAAATTTACAACCCAAAATCTGGCCGTCCATGAAAAGAATGTAGAAAGGTAAACTCTGGCCCAAAAAATAAATGGCTTGCCCCGCATTTCTTTGGAGGTGGTAATGAGGTCATCTCCTGCTTCACCTGCCTGATGTCGCCATTTGCGTAAATATGGCAGTTTGAAAATTCTGAGCAGAATCCACTTGAATCCCCTGGGTTTTATAAATACGCCGTAGGTAATAATGGATGTTAAAACAAGAATAAAAAGATATCCCAGGATAAATACACCTTCAATACCCAATTGGGTATTCATAAACAGGTAGCTCGATTCGCTGGTAAACAGACTGCTTGATCCGGCAAGGATAAACACAATCGGCACCATGGTGATGTAAAACAATTCATCCATCAATGCAGTGATCATTACGATGGCTGTGGAACGCCCTGCACTGATCCCTTCACGGTTGACGATGTAAAGGGCTGCTGCCGAACCGCCAACCACACTTGGCGTAACCGACGAGGCAAACTCCCACAACATGATCACATCGAATGACCTTCTCCAGGTTAGCTGTTTGTCTGTAAGCAGCCTGATGCGATACATATAGGCCACATCACGTGTTGCCATCATCAGTACAGCAACAGTTAACCATATCGCAGAGTGATAGGACCATTGGATATTATAAAAGGGTGCGGGATCGAAATTCCGGAAAACCAGGTAGCTTACCACTCCCAATCCAAGGATGACAGGAATAATGACCCTTTTAAACTTAAAAATTTTTAGTACCCGATGATGTTCTTCTGTCATGATTGTTATCCAAAACCGATTTTCATCACAAAAGTCTTAAATATTTTCGGTTTTCAAAGGATAAAAAAATATGGTGCAACTATTTAGTTGGTAATAAAGGTAAAAAGAAAGTGTTTAGTATTTAATTATATTCCAGTCGTTCGCTTCGCTGTCATTTGTTGTCATTTGCTTTGCTGTCATTTAGCTTCGCCGTGGTTATTACCATCAATAACTGCCAATGACCACCAATGACTACCAATGACCACCAATGACAATTGAAGGACAAAAAATTTCACTCCTGATAAAAAGGACGACCACCTAAATAATCCCCTTGCAACGGATCCGGATCATTCCTTTACATAGATCACGATCTCGGAGAAGTTGGAAGTGGCCTGAAGCAATGTAATCCTGACATACCTTGTGGATTGGTCAACAACATGACCGCTCCATTTTTTATAACGGCTCAGCCGGTCGGTGAATACCGGATTCCAATTACCGGGTTGTCCTACGGAGAAGGTGGCATCACCATGTGAGTTCATATCGCGCAGGTAGATCATCGAAATTTCATACATTTCACCGAGGTCGATGTAGGCATGGCATGGCCAATTGGCATTGTATCCCGGGTTCCAGACTGTGACCGGTTCACCGTTTTCAAGCATCAGTGGGTCGCCCGCAATTTCCTGCTCATCAGCCATGGCACCGGCATCACCTGCTCCTGATTCATTAAGGATCATTTCAGGAGAAACAGGAAGTTTGACTTCATTCTTATATTCCGGAAAGATATAATCATCAGAACCGGCGATAAGGAATACAGGCTTTTCGGAAACATTAAAAACAACAGCATTGTTATTTATGGCGAGCGGGATTTCTTCACCAAACATATTTCCATCAGTAAGTTCAACAAGTCTTGCATTATTTTCACCCGAAGGTAAAGTCAATTCGAAATCCAAAACCCATGTGTCGTTACTTGTTGGGCACCACACTGCATAAGCGCTTACATTGTCCTGTTCATGTTCAAACTTGTAAATCCATACAGTGGGGTTGCCCGATTCAATATCCCCCTTGTACTGCATGCCTTTCAGCCGGTTTTTCATGGTGGAAATATAATACCATGAAGGCTTGGGTTGGTAGCCCAGATTGCGTGAAGTAAGTACTCCGGAGGTTGAGAATTTATTTGCGCTGATATTGTCACCATCCCTTATCATATACATGGCGGCCCTGTCAATTCCTGCTGAAGCAAGCGCAAGATACGACCGGACCAGCCATTGCCCCTGAACCTCTTCCTGTGATGAGGTTCCAATCTGTGGTGCACGTTGCACTGATTGCGGATGTGTGTCATAGCCAAATTCTGTTATCCAGACCTCCTTGCCCGGCAGATATCTGTTACGATAATCCACAAATTTTGAAGCAAGCCCCAACAGGTCATCATCCTCAGGGCTAATCCCGACCTGTCCGTTGCTTTGCGTTGTGCCATCGTTACAATAGTGATGAATATTGATTACGTCACATGGAAAATCGCCGTTTCTATAATAATCACCCCAGAGTTTCATCGCCCTCACGTAGTTCAGGTCAGGTAAGGCCAGGCCGCTCATAACCAGCTTTGCCGCAGGATCGGCATTTTTAATTCCAAGGGTGTTGTCCATTGTTCCAAGGTGTCCATCGCGATCGGCACTTGCCATGGCAGCATATTCATAGGGATGGAAAAACGCATCCCTGCCTTCCCACCATTTATCCTGTTCATTCCAGTTTTCATAATAGTTCAGGTAGTTAAAACCGGAAACCCTCAACTGTTCAGGGCTCAATTTGAGCAGTGTGTCATGGGCTTGTATCGCGCCATAGCGGGCCGCATATTGAAACAGATGATCGGCATGCGCTGCATATGATTCCGGATTGGTGGGATTTTCACCCTCAGATACAGGTTTGTCGGACAATTTACTGTAATTATATCCGGTGAGCCATGGCACATTCTCCTGGATGGCCGGACAAGCCGTTATTCCGGAATTATGGAAGTTCTCATAATAATAATCGAAATTCCACCCCATGATGTTGAAGGTGTTTTCGTTGTTGGGGTAACCGGGATAAGTGGTACTGTTGTTTCCTTCGCACCAACGCCAGTCATGGTATTCCCTCACCCAACCGGCGACTTTTAGCCTTCCGAAGGCGTCATCGACAAATGCATTGATACCGATCATCTGATCGACAGCGGGGGATTGGTGTGGTTGAGAAACAGGAATTGGCAGCGGGGCTTCGAGCCTGGTTCCGTAAACAACTATTTCAGCAAACCTGGTGTTTTCCGAATGGATTTCTATTCGCAGGTAGCGTGTGTCAATATTAACATTATGCTGGTTCCAGGTATCGGAACCCTGCAAACTATCGGTAAATAAATCCTGCCAGCTAAATGGCTCTCCATAATAAAGTGAAACGGGGCCACAGGTGTTTTCATCCGAATCAGCCATATCAAAAAGGTATATCTCACTGATGAAACAATTTCCGCCACGATCGATAATGGCTGTGCCCGGATATTTCCATTCGGCGTTACCCGGATCCCAACTGTTTTGCGGATAGCCATACTGTCCTTCCCTCGGGTCACCTGAAATGCTCTGTTCGTCAACAAGAAAAGTAGCATCACCCTGAACGATCTCGTTAAGTATCATATCTGCCTTCAGCGTAAATTTATAGGGGGTCCCACCAATCTGGAAGGGTGTTGTGGTGGTTGCGATATTCGATATTTCAGATATGTTGAATTCTTCATCAAAAGTGCGTATGGCAAAATAATACTCAGT
>JABMQA010000621.1 GCA_013203545.1 Bacteroidota bacterium | reverse complement strand
GTACTACTTCGTTTGAAGATGATTTATTTCTGACTATTATTATTTCTTCTTCAGGTTTCTTTGGTCCAGATCAAACTGTATGTGAAAACATAGATCATATTAATTTACCTTGTGAGGTTGGATCCGGTTTTTGGGCAGATTATGATTTAACTTATGGTGATGGTTATTTTGATGGATATGCTCCATGGGACTGCCCTTGGTCATTAGATTACTTTCCGGGGCCGGGTGATCAGGAAACCGGATATGTTGAATTTTGCCTTACCTTATATTATGATGATTTTCCATACTTTGAGTCTGATTGTATAATTTACTATTTTCAAAACTTGCCATCCGTTAATGCTGGTGAAGACATCACCATAAATGCAAATGAAAATGCAGTACTAAACGCCTCAGCTGAAAATCACAGCTCATTTATCTGGTCAACCTCAGGAGATGGTAGTTTCGAAGACATTTTGATTTTATCAACAACGTATTTTCCCGGACCTCAGGATATTATAAGTGGACAAGTGGAAATTTGTCTGACAGCACATCCTACAGAACCTTGTATAGGTAATGTGATGGATTGTCTTATCGTCACGATTTTAGAAAATACATGCCAAAATTTTAATTTGCAGAACGGATGGAGCGGCATATCCATTAATCTCATCCCTGAAAACCCATCAATAGAGGATATCCTATTTGGGTTAGAAGATAATTTGGTGATTCTATACTCAACTGACGGAATCTATTATCCCCAGGGAGGCATAAATACAATCGTGCAATGGGACAATAATACCGGATATGTTATTAAATTGGAAAACTCAACCGATTTTTCAGTTTGTGGTACACAGTTGGAAACCAAAACACTGACACTTGAACCAGGGTGGCATTACCTGCCTGTTCTATCCACAATCCCGGTTAGTTGTTCTTATTTGTTTGCCTCCGTAATTGATAATATCATTATAGTAAAAGAAATAGCTGGAACTAAGATGTTCTGGCCGAATGCTGGGATATATTCCCTTGATAATTTGGAACCCGGTAAGTCCTACCTAATCAAATTGAATTCCCAAGTGAATATAACATTCCCAAACAATAACCAATTGGCAAACGTCACTACAGCGGATATAACTGATATTAATCCTAATAGTGCTATCGGAGGTGGAAATGTAATTGATAATGGTGGAAATCTTGTAACAGATAGAGGCGTTTGCTGGAGTACATCGCCAAATCCTGATGTATTTGATAATAAAACTACAAATGGCAGTGGTACTGGTTCCTTTATAAGTTATCTTACCAACCTTGACCCTAATACAACGTACTATGTTCGTGCTTTTGCAACCAATTTACCAGGAACAGCTTACGGAGATCAAAAACAATTTACAACATTGAATGTCGAAAATGGTCAACCCTGCCCGGGAATTGAGACCATAAACTATGGTGGACAAACTTACAATACAGTCCTCATTGGAGACCAATGCTGGCTGAAGGAAAATCTGAATATTGGCTCGATGATCCCAGGAGAAGATGAAATGCAAAATAATGGTACCATAGAAAAATATTGTTACGATAATAATCCATCAAATTGCGATATTTATGGTGGACTATATCAGTGGGATGAGATGATGCAATATACGACACTTGAAGGAGTGAAAGGCATTTGTCCTGCTGGATGGCATATTCCTACGGATGATGAATGGAAAACACTTGAAGGTAATGTTGATAGCCTATATCCTGTTGGCGACCCGCAATGGGATAATACCGATTGGCGTGGATATGATTGTGGCAAAAACCTGAAATCTACCAATACTTGGTTTGATTCTGGCAATGGAACAGACATTTATGGTTATACAATTTTACCAAGCGGCTTATATTCTTGCTGGAGCCACAACTTTGAAGGGATAACACAATATTTGGGATATTGGACTTCTTCAGAAATATCAGGTTCTTTTGCTATATCAAGAACCTTAGGGTATAATAAAGACAATATTTCAAGAAATACTTATAACTCTGCTAAAAAGTGGGATGGTTTTTCAGTGCGGTGTTTGAAAAATTAGGACAAGTTTCATTTACAATTTAGTTCTACTTTAACAGATTAAAATAAACAATAAAATGTTGATAACTAAATGGTTAAATATAATTGGGTGTTAAAAAATTGTCTATTTTTATTGCACGGAAAAACAAGCCGTTCGTTCTACAAAATGTTTAATACATCGTAAAAATAGCAAAAATTATGGAAAAACACTGGTCTCCTTAGCACGGAGGCTTAAGCTTCATATTGCTGATTATCAGTGTTATTTCCGCAACCGAACCAAAAATAATTTCAGTAAAGCAGAAACATACACTAAGGGTATTGTGCAAAGTCAACTACGGAACATCGAACAGATTTCTGAGGATACAGGTGCTGACTATCACCAGATGCAACACTTTATTACCGAGTCTAATTGGGAAGCCCGTGAAGTAATCAACCAAGTAGCCGTTGAGGTTAGTGCAGTTTTACCAAAAAGAAAATTGACCGGGTTTTTCATTGATGAAAGTGGCTGGGAAAAAAAAGGCAACAAGAGTGTAGGGGTTGGCAGGCAATATTGCGGAAATGTGGGGAAAATTTCCAATAGCCAGGTAGCAGTTTTTGCCTGTTTGAGTAATGGTGATTTTGCCTCAATGGTTGATGCCAGGTTGTATTTGCCCAAGGATTGGTGTGATGATCCTGCCAGGTGCGATGAGGCAGGTATTCCAAAGGAGGACCGTGAGTTTAAAACAAAGTTAGAATTAGCCGTTGACATCATCCATCAACAAGTTGAAAACGGAATTTCTTTTGATTTCATTGGTGCCGACGGATATTATGGAAACGATGTCAACTTTGCCAGCAAAATAGAGAAACTGGGATATTTGTATATGGTGGATATTCATTCGGATCAGAACATATATATGGAGCGCCCGGAATTGATCGTTCCTGAGCGTAAAAGCAATAGGGGCAGAATGCCTTCCAAGCTCAAAGCAACTACTGAAGATATTAGTGTGAGCGAATACCTGAAAACTTTACAAACAAACGATTGGCAAACTTTGAAGGTGCGCAACACAGCAAAGGGCAAACTTATTGGGAAGTATCACTTTGCCAAGGTTTTTGTGTGGAACAAGAGCACAAATCAGATTGAGCCCCGAATGCTGGTGATACGCAAAATCAGGTCAGGAAAGAAAAGAGTTGAGATAAAATATTCGTTCACCAATGCAAACCTTGAACAATATACCCCTGAAGCATTGGCATATATGCAAGCACAAAGGTTCTTTGTCGAGCATAGTATTAAAGAGTCGAAACACATTCTGGGAATCGATCAGTTTCAAACACGAAAATGGTTGGCGTGGCAGCATCAGGTAGCATTGAATTTCATGGTATCGTCATTCATACTGAAAGAAAAAATTCGCTCTTTTGATGATTTACCATTACTTTCTGCCAGAGATATTAAAGAAATGCTGGTGTATCAACTCTACAAACAAATGACAGAGGAGGAGGTAATAGACAAAATTTTCAATCGACACTTAAAACGACAACGAGATATAAATTACTCATTCTCCAAAACTTAAATGTGTTAAAGTAGAATTAGTATATTG
>JABMQA010000009.1 GCA_013203545.1 Bacteroidota bacterium | reverse complement strand
CTTATCAGTGCCAATAATGGTACTTTTTGAAACATCCGCGGAATTTACCCAGATGGCAGGGTCATCGGCAGCATCGTCCGAACTCTCAACAGGTTGTGTCTGACCCACTGCATTCACTTCGAAAAATCCCTTTTCCGCAGCTATACTTTTATTAATTTGTTTCTCAGTGGTATGTGTACAAGAATTAATTGAAGCCAAAATGGACAATATACCTGCATAAAACAAGATTGTTGAATTATTTTTAAATGCTATCATAACCGAAAGATAAATTAAACAATTATCAGCAAAAATAGCAATAAGTTCAATGAAAGATATCGAAATTTAGTTGATGACCTTACTATTTGGTGGATTTTGAAAACCTAATACTTTTCAATTTATTTCTTTTTTTAACACTAAATTTTACGTCCAAGTATGTTTTTTGTTCAGACCTGGAAGGTTTTTTTTTCCGAAGTATGGATTAATATTACCGATCCTCTGATGGGACCACTGGAAAGGCCTACCCTTCTGTGACATGAATTGGTTATTGATGAGCAGGATAACATCATCGATTGGAAGTTGCGTCAGGATGTCCCGAAACGAAAAGTTGTGGAAATATAACAGGTGCTCAAAAATAAGGTAATTGGTTTACTTAAAATTGCCAATTCACTCCCTGTAATTTCATTTAATTTTATAGTAGAGTATTGATAATTTCCCATTTTATTAAAACCAAATAGATATATTCTTACAGGAATTAATATTTCGTCCTCTCAGTCAAAACAGACTTTAGGGGCTGGAGAATTCTATGCAATAGCCGAACATCATCTGTAATTATTTCGGCGGTTCCCTGCATTTGTTGTGAAAAGGTAATTTCAATCCCGTAACTTGTTTTCATCCCATCGGGAAATCCAACTTCCACGTAGTAAAAATCTTCGCTGGGAATTGAAGATATGCTGTGAACAACCCCATGCAACATACCAAATTCCATGTAAGGGTAGTTATGCAATTTTATGTTTACTACCTGTCCTTTTTTAACCTTGCCTGCCCCTATCACCGGAAGCAATAGTTTTCCAACAATGTCACCGGTTTCGTGTGGGATAATTGTCATGAGTTTTTCACCAATGGTAATATTTTGGTTCCTGCTCCAGTATTCAGTAAAAATACACCTGCCACTTTCAGGGGCTTTCAATACATAACGCTGCTCCCACATATCCAACTGGGCATTAAGATTATTGTAAGCTTCATATAAACTGATCAGTTGTTTCTCCTTTTGTTGCCAGTCTTGCAATCGAAGGTCAAGCATGTTATTCTCCAATTGTGATATCTGGATATTGATGTTGGCCAATGAATTCCGGATGCTTTCGAATGCAGCTTTTTTGTTGAGATACCGGCTTTGGGCTTGCTCAAGTTCAGCTTCAGGTATTGTCTTGCTGTCAAAAAGTTTCTGAAACCTTTGGTAGTCTTTTTCGGACAGAAGCAAATCCGACTTCATTGTGCTTTTTTGATCGTAAGTGTAATTGTAATAGATGCGGTAGTCCTGAACCTGTTTTTTTATGGCTTCTATCTTTTTTGTGTAATAGCCCATTTGAAAATAATTTGACATATTGTTATAGGCTGAAATAAAGAAGGAGAAATTGGACTGAAGTTCACCAAGTACCATCTCTTTTTGCAAAAAGAAACCTGAAACATGTATTGAATCTTTATGAATAAAATTTTGCCCAAGTGAATCTAACCAACTATTGAGCAATTTAATATCTGAGTAATCAGCGGGGTTTTCGATTATAGCCAAAATCCGGTTGGTTTTTACCAATTCATTGTTTTCTACATATATCGAATCGATTTTACCTGTTGCTTTAGCCACTACATCCGCTGGCGGATTGGGTGTGGTAATTTCAATAGTCGAATTTATGAAGTCAGGGTATTTAAAAAACCAACTACCTGTAAGTAGTACAACAACTACCACTAAAATGACCGACACACCCCAACGGATAATTTTGTTAGGGGTTTTACCCAAAATTTCATCAATTTCTTCGGTACGTATGTTTATTTGATTTAACGGCATTAATTTCCTAGTTCTAACTGGTTTTTTACCAGATCATAATATGCCCCTCTCAGGGCTGTCAATTCTTTATGGTTACCTCTTTCGATTATCGTGCCTTTTTCCAAAACCACAATTTGATCGGCATTTTTAACAGTGCTAAGGCGGTGTGCCACAACAACAACTGTCCTGCCTTTGAAGAATTCATTGAGGTTCTCCATTATTATTTTCTCGTTGTTGGCATCGAGAGCGTTGGTTGCTTCGTCGAAAAAGATAAACTGCGGGTTTTTATACACAGCCCTTGCAATAAGTATCCGCTGCTTTTGTCCCTGGCTAAGCCCTGTGCCTTCCTGCCCGATTTTAGTATTGTAACCAAGTGGCAGGTCCTCGATATATTCACGGATATTTGCAATTTTTACTGCATCATCCAGTTTCTTGTGGTCAATAGTTTCTTCGCTGATGGCAATGTTGTTTGCGATGGTATCCGAAAAAATAAAACCATCCTGCATAACTGCGCCCACATTTGAACGCCATAAGCGGGAAGAGATATTGTTGAGCCTGAAATCGCCCACCCTTATTTCGCCTTTAGCCGCTTTGTAAAAACCGAGTATCAGTTTTATAAGCGTTGTTTTACCGCTACCACTGGTACCCACAATTGCGGTTATTTGGTTTTCGGGTATTGTTAAATTTAAATCCTCTAACACCAACGGTGAACGGGGGCCTTCGTATTGGAACGACAAATTTGAAATATTGATTTGCTTTTCATCGGGGAGCCTTTCAATCATTTGGCCCTCGCCCGATGGCGGGTCTTCGTCTTCTTTGAGGTGTATTTCGCCAAGGCGCTCAAGGCTGATTTTAGCATCTTGTGCCGAACGGATAAACCCTATCATCTGCTCAATTGGCGCATTTAACTGGCCAATGATATACTGCACGGCCATCATCATACCCAGGGTCATGCTCCCGTTAACCACCGATTCGGCAGCAATAAAAGTTATGAAGATATTTTTTGATTGGTTAAAAAATGCCCCACCGGCCTGCTGGTATTGGTTTAGTGCCAGGCCTTTAATATTTACCCTGAACAGCCTTGCCTGTATTTTTTCCCAGCCCCAGCGCTTTTGTTTTTCGCAGTTGTTTAGTTTTATTTCCTGCATGCCCGTAATCAACTGAATTAGGTTGCTTTGGTTGTCGGCCATTTGGGCGAACCGCTTAAAGTCGAGTTCGCGCCTGCGTTTCATAAAAATTAAAATCCAACTTACATACAAAATACTCCCCACAAAAAATACTGCCAAAATTTTCATACTGTAAATACCTAACACCACGGCAAAAATCAAAAGGTTGACCATCGAAAACAGCACCTGCAGCGAAGATGCCGTCAGGAAGTTTTCGATACGGGTATGGTCGCCAATGCGCTGCATGAGGTCACCAATCATTTTGCTGTCGAAAAAGCCGATAGGCAGTTTCATCAATTTGATAAGAAAATCAGAAATGAGCGATATATTGATACGGGTGCTCACGTGCAATAATATCCAACTACGGATAAAATCAACCGTAGTTTGGCTTACGAAAAGTACCAGTTGGGCAATGAGCACAAGGGTAATAAACCCTAGGTCGCGGTTGTTGATGCCCACATCCACCACCGATTGTGTGAGGAAAGGAAAAATCAACTGCAACAGGCTACCCAATATCATGCCCAGTATCAGTTGCACTATAAATTTGTGGTGTGGCCTGAGGTAGGAAAACAGGAAACGGAAACTCTTTTTATCAAGTGTTTCTTCCTCTTGAGTGTAAAAATTGGGTGTGGGTTCCAGCAACAGGCAAACACCCAAATCCCCTTCTTCATCCTTTGTACTTAACCAACCTTTCAGGAATTCTTGTTTTGTGTATTTAATAAGGCCATGTGCCGGGTCAGCTACTTTTACTGTTTCACTTCCCGGTTTACCTTTTATCTCGTACACCACCACAAAATGCCTTTGTTTCCAATGGGCTATGCAGGGCAGCGGTACTTCGCCGGCCAGCTTTTCGAAAGGTATTTTAACCCCCATGCTGCGGAAGCCAATACTTTCGGCAGCATCGCTTATGCCCAGCAACGAAACGCCTTCGCGGCTGATGTGGCACAGTTCCCGTAGTTTCCCCAGGCTATAAACCTTCCCGAAGTGCTTTGCCACCATGCACAGGCAGGCGGGGCCGCAATCCATTGAGTCAAGTTGTGTGAACAGAGGGAAACCAAACATAAGTTAAAAATATTATGTTGTTTTTGATAACAAAGATTACTAATGTAATTCATTCATATTTCAAAGTATCAACGGGGTTTAACCTTGAAGTTTGCCATGCTTTTAAACCAACTGTGCCAATAATAATAGAAATTGATAAAATACAAGCAATTAAAAACACCCACCAGTTAGCCAATAAATTTATTCTGATTGAGAAGTTTTGCAACCAATTGTCCACCAAATAATAAGAAATCGGTAATGATATTAAATTAGCAATTAGGGCGTACTTTAAAAACTGTTTTGTTAACATGTAAATAATATCCACGTTAGATGCTCCATGCACTTTTCTAATGGTTATTTCTTTTGTTTTTCTATCCGCCATAAATAACGATAATCCAAACAATCCTAAGATTGAAATAAAAATCGCAATTAGGGTATATAAGCTTATGCTCTGGCCAAATTGCTTATCCTTTTTGTAAAATTGTTTAAGTTCATCATCAATGAAATAATAGTTGAATGGAATGTTTGGAGCAACCGTTTTCCATTGCCCTTTAAGGAATTCTAAAGTTTGTTCCGTATGACCGGGTATAGTTTTTACAGCAATATGCATGCAAGCATAAGGTTGCAAGGAGAAGGTTGCAGGTAGAAGACCATGGTGAAACGAGTGAAAATAAATATTATCAACTACACCTATTATTCTCCTTTGTCCAATCATCTTCCCAATCGGATTTTCTATTCCAAATTCTGTTACAACCTTTCTATTGATAATAACACTTGAAGTAATATCGGTAGAGTTTTTTTCGTCATACTCCCTGCCTTCAAGAATATCAATACCCAATGTCTTAAAAAAATCATAATCAATATTATAATTTTCAAATATAACATCTGTTGACGGATCATGAATACTTGCATATTTAACATGTGAAGCGGCATTTGCAGGAGGCATCATGTATGCACCGGAAATACTAATAATATTTGGATTCTGTTTTATGGAGTTTTTATAAATATGATAATCGTGAAATTCAATTGGATCGAACTGGTTTAGCCCCCTATAAATCGGACTATTTAATTTTCGATGTCAAAAGTACTGATTTTTGACGATATCTTTGCCTGAGCAAGGAACAACCG
>JABMQA010000620.1 GCA_013203545.1 Bacteroidota bacterium | reverse complement strand
ATCCAAATCTTACCCAGAACGAATTAAAACTTTGTTCCTATCTTCGGATGAACCTCTCCACAAAAGAAATCGCACAGATGCTGAATATCAGTTTAGAGTCTGTCACTACAAAACGTTATCGCCTGAGAAAAAAGCTTCAACTTGAAAATGAAGAAAACCTGGTGGAATTTATCGGGGGTTTTTAAAAGTCATCATTGTGTGAACAAAAATGTTCAACCTGTTTTCCCGGGTTTCTTTGTTCGTTTTCAATTATTGATGCAAACGCATTGCCTACCAAATCACAACCCGTCTGGTAAATGAATATTTTTCTGTAACCAGTTTTATTAAGTAAACACCACCCTGAAGTTTACTGATGTTAATGGGTTTATTTATAAACCGGTTGTTGTCATCGAGTGTCTCGCTGAACACAATACTACCTGAAAGTGAAACAATTTCAATTTTGAATTGACTTCCCCCCGCATTTTCAAAGGTGATGTTTAGCATTTCGTCTGCAGGGTTTGGGTAAATATTAAATAAGTTGTCGTACCCTTTTTGGTCAGGAATTCCAACATTGTCGGTTTCATAATAGGCCTCCCAACCTCCAAGAGTCGTTGTTTCGTTGGAAAGAAAGGCGATAAACATAGAACCGCTATACGCAACTACAGGATCAGGTATTTCGTCTCCCGAATATTCACCAATAAGGGAAGAACCATCGAATATTCTGATAAGGTCACTAACGGATTCGGTGTCAAATTCTGTAAAGTAAAGTGTGATTTCGGTGGCCCATTCAGGCTCTATTTTCCACATGCAAATAGTTTGGTTATTATAATTAAAGCTTCCACTTCCATCAGTAAGAGTGCCTGACGGCTCAGATAAAACGGTTAATCCACTACAGTATTCAGGTCTGTTAGCGTTAAACTCGAGATACCATCCGGGAGCCGTTTCGTTTTCGTTGGATGTAAAGGTAATGAGCACCTGATTTCCAGTGCTGGTAAGGGTGGGTGGGACACTATTTCCTGAGTAAGTGCCTAATATGGCAGCACTAACCGAGGCGCCATCGTAAATGGTTACCAGATCATTTTCGGCAGTTGCAAATTGATAAAAGGTAATGGTAATGCTACTTACCGAATCCTGATCAGTTTGGGGATCGATAAGCCAGCCGGCTGAAGTATTGTTTGGGTAATCCTCAGCAGGGCCACTGCCATCGGTAATCGAACCTGAGAATTCTACTATCGTATCTGTATCATTTTGAAAATAGGGATAATCGCTGTCGGTGGGATAGAGGTTCATCACACAATTTTGATCGACATGGAAACCATAAATATCACCCAGTGTATAGTAACCGTTTGCCTGGCCACCCCATCCAAAGTTAAAATGGAAAAAATCATCATCCTGATATCCGTCACACACAAAAGCATGGCCGCCTCCTGCATCATTGTACCCAATATAGAGTACGGGTTGTTCAAGGTCTAATTGTTCCTTTAGCAGATTTGTCCAGGTGGCTTGCGAATAATTCGACCGGGAAAAATACTGGGCATCAGCATACCTGAAATAATCACGAAAAGCATTATCAACATCACCGGGTTGTGCACCTGAGCCGGTCGGGCCATAGTTCATATCTATCGAAACGCCTGCATGATAATTCAATTCTGCCGTGGGAAAAGGGTTTTCATTGTCGCATGAGTTTAGCATCCCTGTCCAGTTGTAGTTTGTTTCACCAAAATTGGCTGTTTGCAGGCCATAACCACTTGCATAATATGAATGTGATCCGGTACCTGTTTTCGGGTATCGCCAGTAGTGCATGATTTGCGACATGCTGGTGGCACCACAACCGGTAACTACGTGTCCGCCACTTCCACCCGGATCTTCCGGACACATCAGGTTATAGGGTGTGCCCTGTGCCCATAACGAACTCAGCATCGGGCTAACCGACCTTTCATCTTTCATAACATTCAACTGCCCGGGTGTATTATTAAGCAGAAAATCCCAGGCTGCTTTAACGTTGTCGCCCGCCACTTTTTTTGTGTTTCGAACAAAAGCTACTTCCTCGGCATACCTTTGGATTAGGCTTCCGTAGTTGGTATTTAAATCAGGATTAGCCTGAAATTGTCCGTTAAAAGAATACCCTATAACCGGCAGTAGCGCATCTTCAGCCGAAATAATGGCAAAGCCCCCACCCTTGAAATCGAAGGCATAAAACGCCGGCATATCCGAAATGGTGTGCGTGTAAATGCGCCCGACCTCAATTTCATAATAGTCAAGGTGGGCGATGTTTTGATTATACCTTTCATAATAATGATTGATGGCAGCATTTTTGGCTGTGTTTAAATCCACAACCTCTGCCGAAGTACTTAAAGTTAAAAATGCTGGAAAGAGGATAAGTAAAATGTAGCTTGTTAGTCTCATAGTTTTGTAGTTTTTATGATGAAAGAGGTAAAAATAGAAGTACTACAAAAAACCCGGCACAGGGAATCTACAAATGATACCTTTGGGTTTATATTTAGCCGGGCAGGATACATCCATTGTGGAATTTAGGGATTCAAAATCTGGTAATGCCCGATCCGGATCTTAGAAGCTGTCTAAAAATTGATGGAGAAATATATAGCCCCGTCCTTTAGGT
>JABMQA010000619.1 GCA_013203545.1 Bacteroidota bacterium | reverse complement strand
ATCGATTCGTTGGGCTTTCTTTGGATCGGTACAAGTGGGGGCCTTTTCAGGTACAATGGAAACGATTTTGTTGATTACACCAAATCCTTTGAATCTCAGTCGGTGACGTCGGTTCTATGTAAGCGGAACGGCGGTTTGTTTTTTACTACTGATTTGGGCTTTTACAAAGTTAACTACCATGCAAATGAAGTAATAGTAAACCTCATTAAAGGGGGATCCGGAGTTAGAACCGACAGTCTGTTGTGGTTTCCAAAGGAACTTTACGAAGATACAAAGGGGGGGCTCTGGCTTTCTGATAACAATGCGATCTATCGTTACCATGGAAATAAACTGAGGATCTATTATGTTGGGATGCCGTTTGATTTCGGAAATTACCAGGGACCATTTACTTTTTTCGAAGACCAGTACAAACGCCTGATTGCCGTTTCCAGATACGGTAGTTTTTATTTTCACCGGCCCTTTGACGATACCTTCGAAAAGATTCCGGTACAGTATAAGCTTGAAAATGTAACAGCTTGCCTGTCCATAGGTATGGGAAAATTTTTAATAGGGGCAAATCATGAGCTTGGTGAATTTAGGATTGATAATTTTGGGAAAATGCAGAATTACAGAACCATCGACAGAAACCTGGACGCCTCGTCATTTTTCTTTAGATCCGACAGCACCATCATGTTTGGTACAAACTCCAAAGGGCTTTACGAAATCAACACTGTAAACAATATCTATACTATTTCCAAAATTGAACAGATAAATTTAAAAGGGGCCATTCAGCAAATTATTGAATACAAGAATAGTATTTTTGTTGCATCCGATAATGGGTTGGCAATTATGCAGATTCCATTATTCAGTTCAGCCTTTAAAAAACTGACAAATGGAAATGTCAAGGCCATTGCGTACGATGCGGCAGGTAAGAAGATTTACTTTACCGATGGAAAGAAGATCTTTGAAATAGATGAGGAAGACCTTTCCTGGCGTGTATTCTACACCTCCCCAATCCCGAATAGTTCGCTTCTCCAAATATTGCCTGTTGATGGTCACCTTTGGGTTTCGGATGAAGTTGGTATGCTTAGAAAAATCTCCAAAGGTATTGTTTTGCAGTCTATTAATTTGAGTGCATACGGTTCGGCAATATACGATCTGTCGTTGGACGAGAAAGGGAATATTTGGGCCTGCCAGGAGTATATGGATGGGGTAATAAAGATTGACCCCCGCAATCAGGTTACCAGATACGGACTTGGCAATGGCTTACATTCAAGGATTAATTTCATTAGAAACTCGCCTTATACCTATGTGTTTTTAGGCTCAAACTCCAGCGAAAGTTATTTGTATTACTATAATCCAGAAGAAAATAACTTTGTTAACCTGAGTAAGCCTTTGCCCATGGACAACGGCAATATGATTCGTATAAACGATCTGGCTTTTGATAACAATGGCCTGTTATGGCTGGCAAGTGATCATGGCCTTTTGAGGGTAAGGGGCAATGAAGTTATCAGGGTTGACCTGGATAATCTTACGGACGCAAACATTAAAGCAATAGCCTTAGATATCAAGGGCATATTGTGGAT
Source organism: Bacteroidota bacterium (assembly GCA_013203545.1). Taxonomy (GTDB): domain Bacteria; phylum Bacteroidota; class Bacteroidia; order Bacteroidales; family 4484-276; genus JABMQA01. Next base: position 4,095 of record JABMQA010000619.1, on the reverse strand, counting down.
TGCAACCAACTTGGGTATAACAAAAGTGGATAATGGGAACATCATTAATTTTGATCAATCCGAAGGGCTTCCATCCAAGACCATTTTGGAACGGGGATTAATCAGCGACTCAAAAGGCAGGATTTGGGCTGGAACAATCGAGGGCATTGCGTTTACCAAAAGTAATGCAGCACCTTCCGAAACGGCAACACCACGTATTATTTCTATTATGGATAAGGGCCAGCTTGTCACCGATCAGTCCTCCCAACGGTTCAATAATCTCTCTTACCTTGATTTCACATTTATTAGTCCTGAATATCCCACTGAAAGCATTATCTACAGAATTAAAATGCCTGGAAAAGAAAATGAGTGGAAATATCTTTCAGGCAAAAGCAAAGTGTCTTTTTCTGATTTTAAGGAGGGGGAATATGAACTGGTTATTCAGGCAAAGCAACTGGGAAATTATTTATGGAGTGAGCCCTATACCTATTCTTTCAGGATTTATAAAATTTGGTACCAGTCGTGGCTTACCTGGACAGTTTTTGGGATTGCGTTTTTAATATTATTTTACATAATTGTGCGCTGGCAAAGCAGGCGGCTCAAAAGGGACAAGCAGAAGTTGAATAAACTGGTGAGGGAAAGAACGGGTGAGCTTGAACGTAAAACCAAAGAGATCGAAGCAAAAAACAAACAACTTTTAGTTGCTAAAAATGAGGCAGAGAGGTCTTCACTTGCCAAGGCCGAATTTCTGTCGAATATGTCGCACGAGATCAGGACTCCGATGAATGCTGTAATTGGTATGATCAATATACTTCAAATGGAAAATCCAAGGCCTGATCAACTCGATCGGATTAGTACACTGATGTTTTCAGCCGAAAATTTATTGTCGCTGATCAATGATATACTTGATTTCAATAAAATTGATTCCGGGAAGGTTGAACTGGAAAATGTGGAATTTGATCTCAGGGAAATTGTTACGAATCTCAAGTCGGGATTCGAACCCGTTGCCATCGACAAAGGGGTTAATATATTCGTTCACTATGACGACACCATCCCTGACGGGCTCATTGGAGACCCTACGAGAGTATCGCAGGTATTAACCAACCTGATGGCAAATGCTGTAAAATTTACTGAGCATGGTGAGATCACCTTGTTCGTAACCAAGCGGGTTGTGCCCGGAAATGAAATTGAAATTAATTTCAAAGTCAAGGACACCGGAATCGGCATATCTTCACAGAAACTGGAGTATATTTTTGATTCGTTTAACCAGGGCAACTCAAAGGCCAACCGTAAATATGGTGGTACCGGACTGGGTTTGGCAATTACAAAAAAGTTGCTTGAAATGATGGGAAGCCGTATTCAGGTACAAAGTAAACCCGGAGTTGGCTCGGAGTTTTCATTCCGAATTATGTTTCAGATTGGCAATCCCTATCGCAATCAGAGGGTTTTTAACTCCGATAGGGATGCCATGCCCAGTTTGGGAGGATTTAAAATCCTGCTGGTTGAGGACAATAAAATCAATATTAAAATCGCAAAACAGATTCTTGAGAAGTGGGAACTTGAAGTTGATGTTGCGGAAGATGGGCTTGAAGCCATTAAGATGTTCAGTCCCGGAAAATATCACCTGATCCTTATGGACCTGCATTTGCCTGAAGTGGATGGTTTTGATGCCACCAGGGAAATTCGCAAACACGATAAAGAAATTCCTATCATTGCCCTTACCGCAGCTTCCCTGATCCATGAAAAAGACAAAGTATTCGAATCAGGTATGAACGATTTCATTGCAAAGCCATTCAAGCCAAATGACCTGTATTATAAAATATCCCAAAACATTATGAAAAGGCAGGTATGACGAACCAATAAAATCTGTATTTATCAACCAAACTCACATTAATCCCCATCGAATTTGCACAAACCAGCCCTGAATACCTTCCATTCAGAAATTAGATATTTGATCAGGTAAAACAATAATTCCAATCGTGTAGAATTTATTCCAAACCTCTCTTTTACAAAGCGAAAATCCTAAATAGAAAAGGTAATTATAAACTTTTCACTTTACAATTATTCAAAAAGATATACTTTAGCGAATTATTTTTAATGAATACATTTTGAAACAATTTTTTTTAATAAAAAATTCGATCTTAAATATACTACAATCATAATCGTTAACTATAACGTTTTACTAATACTAACTTAAAAACTGCCAAAATGAGAAAACTAGTACTCCTGGTAATCGGATTGATGATTATCACATCTTCATTTGCTAAAGGCTGGCGAACCAACGAAATGGAAGTGAAAGTTACCATTGAAAGTAAGAAACAGGCCACCAACCTTTACAATTTAAAACTCAATGGAGATTTCTACCTAAACTACGCAATTTTATATGTAACCCCCGAAGAACTTCAATTAATATCAAGTCAGGGCTTTGACTATGAAATCCTGATAGAAAACCTGAACGACCATTATCAGCATTTCTGGGAAACAGATGAGGCTTATCATACCTATCAGGAAATTATCGACCTGGCCGATAGTCTGGCTGATAATTTTCCATCCATTTGTACCAAGCATATTTTCGGCACATCCATGGGTGGCCGACAGCTTGCCGCACTTAAGATCAGTGACAATTCAGCTGATGATGAGAATGAGGCCGAGGTGATGTTTGACGGTGGTATTCATGGTGATGAGATCGGAGGGGCCGAGAATATCATTCGTTTTGCCCGTCAAATTTGCATCGCTTATGGTACCAATCCTGATATAACCGACCTGATCGACAACCGTGAAATATGGCTTTACCTGATGGTTAATCCTGATGGTCGCGTAAATATGTCACGGACAAACAACAATGGCGTCGACCTGAACCGTGACTGGGGATATATGTGGGATGGCTGGGGTAGCAGTACCGGCGCCTGGTCACAGGTTGAATCCAAAGCACTGCGAGCTTGCTCTTACGACAATCAATTTGTTATCCACACCACTTATCACAGTGGTACCGAATATATTTCGTGTCCGTGGAGCTACCGTGCCAACACACCACTTGATATGAGCCGTATCCTGTACCTGGCAGGTATGTATTCGGATGTTTCAGGTTATTCCAATATGGAGTTTGGGCAGGGTAACTCCGGAATGTATGCCATCAACGGAAGTACAAAAGATTCAAACTACGGTGCCATGGGATCCATAAGTTGGTCTATGGAATTATCCTATGACAAACAACCGCCTGCATCGCAGATACAGACGTATTACACATACAACGTTCCCGCGATGTTGGCCATGATCGAATATAGTGGTTATGGTATCGAAGGAATGGTTTCGGATGCTGTAAGCGGCGATCCGGTTGCCGCCAGCGTTTTTGTTGAGAATTATCTGCCATGTTTTACCGATCCTGAAGTGGGTGATTTTCACAAATACCTCGTTCCCGGAACATATGATATTCTTATCAAGGCCAATGGTTATGGTGATAAACCGGTAAGCAATGTTGTAGTTACAGCAGATAATGTCACCGTTACAGATATTGAACTTGATCCGCTGGAACATCAGAGCGTATGGCGTTTCATCAGTTCTCAGATCGCAGACAATAACCCATCTGATGAAGGCTATACCTGGAATGCGATTGGTCAACCCGATAACCTGAATTATTCACTTGGCAAAGACGGATGGGCTGTACTGGATATGCTGGACATCGTTTTTGATGGCACCGGCCCTGACATCATGGTTTTTGAAGGTGATGCCTCTGCTGAAGGTTTTGAATTGTATGCCGGCGAATCCATGGACGGCCCGTGGCATTCGATGGGAACAGGTAGTGGTACCAGCGAATTCGACCTTTCGAGTTGTTCTATATCAGAAGCAAGATATTTTAAAATTCAGGATGATGGCGATGGAAGCGCCAGTGGCAACGATGCCGGTTTCGACCTGGATGCCATGCAGGCCCTGAGTTCAATTACAGGCCCCTACATCATTATGGATGGTTATGTTATTGATGATTCCAATGGAAATAACAACGGTTTGCTCGATCCGGGCGAAACGGCTGACTTTATCATCACACTTAAAAATGTTGGCTCAGAAAGCGCCAATGATCTAACCGCCACATTATCAGTTGTTGATGCATATGTTTCTGTT
>JABMQA010000618.1 GCA_013203545.1 Bacteroidota bacterium | reverse complement strand
TGGCAATGGTACGAAAAAGGTATTTCCATCCCGGGTTTAAACAAGAAAATACACCCCTATTTCGGAACTTATTTCCCAACCCGATTCGAACATTTGAGACTTTTCGATACGTGGTTAAAACAATATAAGGGAGAAAAAAAATCGGCCATGGATATTGGGATCGGGTGTGGTGTGCTTACTTTTCAGTTATTGAAACATGGTTTCGAAAAGGTTTATGGAACAGATTCCAATCCGAATGCAATTATTGGATTAAACGAGTTGCTAAATGAAAGCAGAGTGCCGGCCAACATTGAATTAATACATGGCGATTTGTTTGCCGACTGTAATCTAATAACCGAACTCATCGTATTTAATCCGCCCTGGCTTCCTGCTTCTAATATTTTGGAGGGGATAGATAAAGCCATCTATTATGATGCCGGTCTGTTTCCCCGCTTTTTCGCTGATGCACTGAAACACCTTAAAACCGATGGGAGGGTGGTGCTTTTATTTTCCAACCTGGCACAAATTACCAATATTGGTGGGACTCATCCAATCGAAGCAGAATTAGCCGGTGGAGGACGATTCCAAAAGGAATTATTCATACAAAAGAAGGTTACCCCGGCTTCTAAAAACACCCGAAGGGATCAAAACTGGCGTGATTCCGAAATGGTAGAGTTATGGGTGTTGAAAGCGTATTGAGTGATGGAGGGGCTGTCTTAATACTTAGGTGTAAAGTCGTATGAAGACGAAAAATGCTAAGGTAATTTACTAAGTGCGCAAAGAGAAACATTGTGTATTTTGCCCCCCAGACCTTAGGAATAAATATTAATATCCCAAATTGGTAAGTTAGATTTTTTTTTGTATTTTTGCACAATGAGAATAATTGCATTTAGGACCTTAAGGGAATTTTGGGAAAAACCTGAATATGCTGATTCTGAAATATCATTACGTTCCTGGTATCATGATGCTAAAAGTGCCGAGTGGAAGAATTCAAACGAGTTGAAACAGCAATACAATAATGCAAGTATTGTAGGAGAAAGACGCATTGTTTTTAACTTAAAAGGCAATACTTACAGGCTTGTGGTTTTGATTGATTACGAATTTCAAGTAATATTTGTTCGCTTTATCGGAACGCACAAACAGTATGACAAAATTGACGCTAAAACAATTTAATAATGGAAATCAAACCAATAAAAACAGAAAACGATTATAATGAATCAATTAAAAGAATTGAGGAATTATGGGGTTCAAAGAAAGATACGTCTGAAGGAGACGAACTTGATTTGCTTGTCACTTTGGTTGAATCATATGAAATGAAGCATTTCCCAATCGCACCACCAGATCCGATTGATGCGATCAAGTTTAGAATGGAGCAAATGGGAATGACAAAAACTGACATGGCAAAATATTTAGGAAGCCAAAGCCGGGTAAGTGAAGTTCTTAGCAGAAAAAGGAAGTTAACACTTAAAATGGTAAAATCTTTATATAAAGGATTGAAAATACCTGCTGAAATTTTATTAGCATGATGTGAATAAAAACATGCGCCAACGGCGATGCAAAGCTAAACACATGTGCACAGTTTATTGGCATAATTGTGCGTAAAACAAAGGAAGTTAACCCGGCTTCCAAACTCTAAACGCCCCCACTATTAAGATTACTTCCAAATTTCACCATTTTCCCCATTACAAATCCGGCAGGATTTGATTTTTTCTATTTTTACCCGAACTATAATGAAAATGAAGAAAATGAAACATATCAAATTATTTCTCACAATAATCGCAATGATTTCATCCTACAGTTTAACAGCCCAAAACATCGCCATCAACACCGATGGCAGCCCTCCCGATTCATCCGCCATGCTCGACATCAAGGCAGAAAATATGGGATTGCTGATCCCCCGAATTCCAGAAGCCAACAGGCCTGCAAGCCCGGCAACCGGTTTGCTGATCTATCAAACCGACAATGAATCGGGCTTTTACTATTACGATGGATCGGATTGGCAGCAAATCGGGAACATTGAGGAACTGAAGGCATTGATAGATGCTGAGACTGCTGAGAGGAAATCTGCCGACAGCACGTTGCAGGTGAATATTGACAATGAAGACACAACCCGTGCAAATGCCGACAATGCGCTTCAAAGTAATATTGATACGGAAACCGGTGCCAGGCAAACAGCGGACGGCAGCCTGCAAAGCGAATTGGATGGAACCCAAACCGGTGCCGGCCTGGGTACGGATGGCAGCTACACAGCCAATACTGCGGCCAACTACATCAGCGCGGCTACTTCACTCACCGATGCCGATAATAAACTGGATACCCGGATGAAAACCAATGAAGATGATATTTTTAATCAATACCGGAAATATTTCAACCAACACAACGGGTATTGGTACAAATGCTACCAACATCACCACAAACACAAATAATATCACCTCCAACGACACCGACATCACCAATCTGCAAACAGAACTGGATGCCACACAAACCGGTGCCGGCCTGGGTACAGGTGGTAGCTACACGGCCAATTCCTCTGCAAATTATATCAAAACAGCCACATCACTCACCGATGCCGACAACAAGCTGGATGCACAGGCAAAATGCAATGCTGATGGCGTTACTGCCAATACCACCAACATTGGAACGAATACAGGTAAATTTGGAACCGCAGGAACGGTTGAAGCCTCCAAGGCAGTGGTGGTGGATGCCTCAAGAAATATTACCAACTTTAACAACATCCAGGCAGATGGAACCATTACCAGTGGCAATTCCATCACCATTGACGGAACCGGGGCAACCCAGGGAAGCATCACCGAAAGCCACGGGAAAATATCATTTGGTGACGAAACGCTTGTTACCACTGGCAATGTAGGTATCGGAACTTCCAGCCCGGATGCAACTGCAATACTGGATTTGAGCAGTTCAGCAAAAGGTTTTTTACCACCACGTCTCACCAGTAAGCAAATAAATGCCATTGTGTTGCCTGCAGAAGGTCTTACGGTTTATAACACAACAGTACGTGCAATATGGTGGTATAACGGAACAGAATGGGAAATGTCAAAGAGTAAGGATGGTGAATCCTGCGGCGATGTTACTTATAGTGGACATACCTATCATTCTGTGATTATCGGTAAGCAATGTTGGATGACTGAAAACCTGAATGTCGGTACTATGATAGACGTTAGCTATAGCCAAACTATGAACAGCACCATTGAAAAATACTGTTACAGTGGTGTCGAATTAATTTGTGATGTTTATGGAGGCTTATACCAATTTGGTGAAATGATGCAATATTCTTACACAGAAGGGGCACAGGGTATTTGCCCAACGGGCTGGCATGTCCCCAGCGATGACGAATGGAAGCAAATGGAAATGGCGTTGGGTATGAGTCAACTATCGGCAGATGAAACGGGCCCGCGCGGAACTGATGAAGGTAAAAAAATGAAATCAACAAGTGGCTGGTACAACAATGGTAATGGAACTAACAGCAGTGGTTTCAATGCACTCCCGGGGGGCTTAACTTACAATGAGTTGTTCAGTAACATGGCCTCCGAGGGTTACTGGTGGTCATCAAGTCGGAGATTGGATTGGCAACCATGGACACGAAGCTTGAGTTATTTTGACAACAAAGTGGATCGGGATTATGCGAATACACTTATCGGCTTCTCTGTTCGCTGCCTGAAGAATTGAGTTGTGCATGACTTTAGAAAAAAACTAAGTTTCCCAAAAAAGCCAGGTTTATTTTTTGTATCATTACACCCATGTCAGAAAGAATTGTTCCACAAGCTGTAAAATTCGGTACTTTTTTGGGGGTATTCACGCCAAGTGTTTTAACCATTCTCGGTGTAATGATGTACCTGAGGTTCGGTTGGGTTCTGGGGAACCTTGGTTTACCACTTACTTTACTAACTGTAATTCTTGCCAGCAGCATTACTTTTATTACAGGCCTGAGTGCCTCTGCAATATCAACCAATATGAAGGTTGGTGTTGGTGGCGAATACTACATGATATCCAGAAGCCTGGGTATCCAGCTTGGCGGAGCGATTGGGATACCGCTGTTTCTGTGCAGAACATTCAGCCTGACTTTATATGCCTTTGGATTGGCTGAATCCATTGCACCTTTTTGGCCTGCCGAGTGGGGAATTCCACCGGTTCAGCTAATGGCAGCCCTGATTATCATTTTTGCCACTGCAGTTGCTGGCAAGAGTGCAAACCTGAGCCTTAAAATGCAAATACCAATCATGGCAGCTGTAGGAATAAGTTTGATCGCTTTGTTTTCCGGGGTTCTAAGCGGAGGATTTCACACGCCTGAGATGGTCCCAAATTACCAACGTTCAGCACCCGAGGGATTCTGGTTTGTATTTGCGGTATTTTTCCCGGCAGCAACAGGCTTTACCGCCGGAATTGGAATGAGTGGGGATTTAAAGGATTCGAAGAAATCAATACCCAAAGGAACCATACTGGCTGTTATAACCGGAACTGTGGTTTACCTGTTTATTCTCACGGCCTTGTCTGTTACATCCAAAGTAGATGGAACTATGATGGCGAAAATAGATCCTTCAGCGCCACCTATCTGGTCGAAGATAGCCTTTTTAGGCATGGTGCTCGTCTATCCTGGCCTATGGGGAGCAATCCTGTCCTCTGCATTTGGAAGTATCCTGGGAGGACCAAGGGTATTACAGGCATTGTCTCTTGATAAAATTGCCCCTAAAGCTTTGGGGCGAACAAGTAAGACCGGTCAACCAACTTTCGCTACCTGGGTAACAGGAGGTATTGCACTAATGGCAGTTGCTCTGGGAGATCTCAATGCTGTTGGCCGATGGGTTACCATTTTTTTCCTGACCCTGTACATAGCCATAAATTTAGCTGCAGTGATTGAAAAATTAGTTGGTGATGTTTCGTACAGGCCTACAATAAGGGTCCATTGGATTATTTCTCTATTCGGTTGCATTGGAGCCGGTATCGTAATGTTTTTGATAAACCCCTTAGCCTGTGTAATTGCAATATCACTGGAGCTGTTGATATACTGGTATCTCAAAAGAAAAGTTTTGAAAAGCAGTTGGGGAGATGTCAGGGCCGGTCTTTGGGGTTCGATAGCCAGGTTTGCTTTGATTAAGCTAAAAGAAAAGCATTCCCATGCAAGAAATTGGCACCCGAATATTATTCTGTTTTCATCAAATCCTACAAGATTAATGAACCTCACACGAGTTGCAAACTGGTTCAATCAGAATAAAGGTATTGTAACAGTTTGCAGAACATTCGTCGGGGATATCAGAAAACCGGATGTGGATACCAGTGCAGTGCAGCTACAGATGGAACAGGAATTAGCCGCTCAGAAAATAACTGCATTTCCTGTTGTGAATATTGTTCCGAATTTTGAAACAGGGATTATCGGTATTATTCAGGCAAATGGTTTGGCAGGAATGCAATCAAATACCGTAATGTTCGGATGGACCAACGGAATTGACCGGATTCAGAGATTATTAAGGATAGTAAGAATTGTTTCGGCAATGAAAAGAAACAGCATTCTGGCATATGTACCTGAAATTGATAGTTCAATAACACACAATTGTATTGATGTTTGGTGGAGAGGGATGCAAAAGAATGGTGACATGATGCTGCTGCTTGCACATTTGTTAAATTTAAATACTGAATGGCGACAGGCAAAATTACGTTTGAGAACCATTGTTTCCACTGATGCTGAACAACATCTGATGAATGACAAGCTTAAAGCACTGATCGGCGAATCAAGAATATTAGCTGAGAGTAATGTTATTGTGAATAAGAAAAATGAGAATGTTATAGAACTAATGCATAAATCAAGTAAAGATGCAGATATTGTTTTCATAGGATTGGGTCTTCCAGAATTGGGCAGTGAAATAGAATTTGCAGAAAGATTGGATAAACTTGTTATTGGATTTAATTCTACGATTTTAGTCAGGAATGCCGAGTCCACCGAAGGTGAACTAATTGAGTAGCAAGGTTGGGCACTTCAGTTTTAATTTGCCCCCCGTCAACATGGAAAAGGATCAATGCATACAGCCAGATTAGATTTTTTCTTATTTTTACACTAACTAAAAATTTGATATGCTTTTTC
>JABMQA010000617.1 GCA_013203545.1 Bacteroidota bacterium | reverse complement strand
GCTTTTGACTCGGAAAAGCTATTAAAGCGTTATATCGAAATTGTTGGAAGCCAAACTGATTCATATTTACTGGAACGGACGTGATGTTGGGTAGTGTCAACTTTTTTGTGTAAATTTCTTGAAGAATGGTAGGTTTTTTCGTATTTTTCCTATATGGCTTTTAATTCTACTACTTCACATCCTTTTTGTTCGGAAAATGCTCTGATGCAGTTATCTACTTCAGAGTATGTCATTTAAAGTTTGGGATGAACCAGAAGAACCTGAAAAAGATATGGCTGACCTTCAGCCGGATTCATCCGATTAGTTTATATGACTTTAGTCTTAACAGGCGTTCACGCGCCATAACAATCTACCTGTACCGTCTTCAGCCGGTAAGTCATTGATTTATGATTCCTAACAATTGGAAATTTTTATCTAATATTTGGGTTCTATTGCTATTAACGGTTATTTTAGGGATTTCACTTCGTTTGTTTTGGGCTTCTCCAGATCCTCCGGCTACACCCCGTTGGGATTTTGCGGGTCATAAATCAAGTGCCATCAACTTATCCAAGGGGAAAATAGATGATTACTTGTTATATAAAGGACCTGGTATCGCTCCATTTAACGCTCTTGGAATTTTAATCACGGGGGGGAAAGATTATGAGCATATGTTGATTTTCAATGTTTTTTTTCTCTTTCCTCTCACATCATTTTTCTTCCTACTTTTATTGAGGGAGTTGATAGGTAGGATGAGCCGTATTGCCGTGATTGGCCCATTTCTACTCTCAATTTTGCCCGAATATATTTATATTGCCCACCTGTATGCGGCTGAAAACGTTGTTCTGTTTGGTATTATCATAACTCTTTGGGGATTTTTTCTTGCCCACAGAAAGAAAACAATATTCTACGTAATCTTATCGGGATTTGTTTTTGGTGTTGGTCTTTATATCAAAGCATTGTTTCTGGCGATAGCACCATTTTTAGCGCTTTCATTTTTCATAAAATTAGATAAGACTTTCCCTTTTATAAAATTTAAATTTGGTAAAAATAACATACAGTTTTGGCATTCGGCAATTTTTACAGCATCCGTCATAATCACGGTACTGCCGTGGTGGATGTACACTTATACACAAATGGGACGACCTATCATTTCCATGGCATCCTATGGTTCGATGGTTTTTTACTGCAATAACCAGCCGTTTGGCGATAAGGCATGGACTTCAGCTTCAAGACGACGGGCTGAAATGGTTCCTGAATTTATTGAACAACCCATTCAACAAACTGATTTTTCGCCATTGGTTGATTATTCATTTGCATATCTTTGGCATCATCCGGGTTCAATTCTGGAAGATCTACCTTTTAATATTAAGTCAGAGTTTGGATATAGTGGGCAAATGGGGTACGCTACCTATTTTGATACCGAAACTAGACGACCTCCTCCTTGGCAAGAGAGAGTAGATAAAGTTGTTTTCTTTATTATACTCAAATTGGGAATATTAGGTTTTCTATCAAACAACCGGAATAGTATCCGTTTTTTTGAATCGATGTTACGTTTGATATTTATATATGTAATGTTGTTTCTACCTATTTTCGTATTTCAAGGAGAAGAGCGTCATCGTATGCCAGGAATGCCACTTATTATTTCATTTGCTACGATGTACTTTTACTCCGTTTATACTGAAAAGCATCCAATTCGCCCAATGATGATGGGAATTTCAAATTTTGCTCGTCATCTTTTTTCTATTATAAAACAAATCGTTTTACTGCCCATTCAATATGGGAAAACCACAACAATCTCCATTGTGGCGATAGTTGCCGTAATAATCATCATTATATTCAGCCGAGATGCCATCTATCTGGATATCAATAATCTGGTTGAATCAAAAGTGACAGTAATTGAAGATGGTGCTTTGGCAAATCCAAATCCGGTGATAGGATTATCAATAGGTGAAAATCCTTCCGAAAATTATTATGAATCGCATTTTAAGTTTGATGCAGAGCCAGGTACATACAAAATGAGTGCCCTCTATTCTGCGGAGATACCTAACCCTTTGGATGTTATAATTAATAACACTCTATTAACAAAATATTTGTTCCATGAAGGCTTTGCTGGAACTCCCAATAAATTTGCACGTTGGCGTGATATAGCTGAAATTGAATTGAAGGCGGGAGAAAATATTCTTTCATTACGAGAATCTCATCACTTTGACTTTCCTATTATCCATAAAAATATCACTCAAATGTATTGGGGTAGTTGGCTGGCGAAATTAAAAACTGTGAAGAAAAAAGATGCTGAAATATCTTTCATCAATGATCATGGTTTGAAGATTGAGCTTGATTCTTTAGAAAAACGAAAGAACATATACTTTTGGTCGAAGCTATATCCATTGGAAACACCTTTGGAAAAGGGAAAAATCTATACGCTATATTTTCCAGGATTAATAAAACATTCAAAAAAATGCATGATCAAATTTACCGTTCTCCATTACGACAGTGTTGGTAAACAAATAAATAAATATTTTAGCAT
>JABMQA010000616.1 GCA_013203545.1 Bacteroidota bacterium | reverse complement strand
GCCGTAAAGTCACCATAGCCATTCGGGCTGCAGCCTGATTCCCAGTTTTCGATACCTGCGAAACCAAAATCGGTAAACCCGTCTCCATAACTACAGTTAGCGCTTGGGATGCAATATTCACCACCTGAGTTGATTACTTCGATGGTTTCCTCTGCATAATTTTCACAGCCGTTGTTGTCGCTATAGGTATAGGTAATGGTATGAATACCTACGCCAGCAACCGCCGGGTCGAACATGTTGTTTGAAACTCCGGGTCCTGAGTAGTCACCTCCAGCCGGCATACCACCAGTAAGAGCAAAGGGCTCATCATCGAGGTTAACGGTTCCGAAAGGATCGAGTGTAACAGCAGGCAGATCATAAACGGTTATATAATTTTCAACAGTGAATGAATCTGTGCCAATACCATCGGTAATTGTGAGGGTTACATCAAAACTTCCCGCTGTATTGTATGTGACCAGGGGATTTTGCTCTGTTGATGTAGCCGGTGTGCCACCTTCGAATGTCCATTCCCAACCGGTTGGGTCACCGGTAGATAGGTCCTCAAACTGAATGGATTCGCCTGTGCAAATTTCAGATACATCTGAAGCGAATGTAGCAGACAGTGTAGATGTCGGGCATTCTGCCTGCTGAATTCCATTTGACTGGAAATAGGTGACAAATGTTTGTGTATTAGGAATGGGCCACATATCCTGTTCAACGATACTGTGATCAGGCGCAATAAGAATGTAGGTGGGATATGCTGGTATCCCATAGGTTGAGTTGATGGCGGCACCACCTCCTTCAACACCACTGATGGTGGTGAATTCGATGCCGTAAGTCAAATCAAATTGAATGCAGGCAGCATTGTTATCCATATAGTTGACACCTACAATGTAGATGTCTTCGGAATTGCAGCCAAAAAGGTCGTAAGCCTCGCTTATCATAGGAGCGGTGCTTTGACAGGCACTTCAATTGATGTACCAGAAGTCAATACAAACGTATTGCCCTCCGTCCAGTATCTCAAACAAATTAAACTCTTCCCCATTAACATCCGTTGCAGTAAAATCAACAGCCTGGGTGAGTGGTGTTTGAGAGAAAGCCAGTGTCGTGGCAAAAAACAATGCCACAAGCAGTGTAAGTTTTCTCATAGTGAATTTGTTTAGTTAATAAATTAATGACCTAACAAAAGTAGAAATTCAAATGAATCCACAGATAATCATATGTGAAATTGAGAATATTTATAGGCGGTCTAAATTGGGTTTTTTTTCAAGTCACAAATGATTAGTTGCCGGTTAAAAGAATATCACCATCCCAACCGACAGATTTAAAATATCCTCAGGATTGAGATAGTCACTATGTATAAAATGCTTCAGATGAATAGCCAATGTTCCAATCTCTGAATAAATCTCCAGTGATCTGATTATTTTCCCCTCCTTAATTTGATATTTACACAATAAACCTATCAGAGGCGCAAGCTGTAATCCGGTTGGAGGATAAATGCCTTTCGGGTACCATGAGGGATTTACAAGATAAGAATTCTGCCCCGGAACAAGGTAAACCCCCATTCCTATCGATGGCGAAATGCATATCAAAGGTTTCATTTTCCGACAGAAATATTTTTAATAATAATAGTATCGGGTCTAATTGTAATCAGGCTGTATTCAAGATGTTTTACTGAAGAAGTGGTCAGGTATAGAACACCATCGTTATAAATTTCTTCTAAACTGAAATGATTGGAATGCCCATGCATGGAAACATTAACATTATTTTCGGCCAAAATGGTTCTATAGCGCGACTCGTTTTCATCACTGAATCGCAGGGCAGTCGGCGCAACATGAGCAAGCACAAAAACATAGCTATATGATTCTCGGCCTTTTAGCTCCGAATGAAGAAAATCAAAGTCCGGATCACGGTTTACCTCCTGAATGTTTGTGTTAAGACAAATAAATTTATGATTTTTAAAGGTAAATGAATAATCAGTTTCACCATACATCTTCCTGAAAATCCCCTCTCCATTCGACAGAAGATCGTGATTCCCGATCGTAATAAAATAGGGCATTTTTAAGGAGGACAATATCTGCTGCTGCCACTCATATTCTTTTAAAAGACCGTAATCGGTTAGATCTCCTGCATGAAGCACAAATAATATTTCAGGATTACTATTAATATGATCTATCACTTCTCTGTATTCGTCGTACCATGTATGATTATCAGCGATAATTGCAAAGGTGAATGTATCAGGTGCATGCTTTTCAATTCCCCTGAGTTTTACAAGATTTTTATCATGAAGGTTGTGAAATCCCTCTTTTATATTTATTTGGTAAGGACTGTATTCAAACAATTTTTCACATGAAATACACGAAAAAAAAGATGTTATTAAAACAGACAGATAAAGTATATTTTTCATAAAATTATTCAGATTCATCTGATTTTTCAATTTTTCACTAAATTTACAAAAAATGTATTTAGAATGACTGTTTTAAGGTTTTCTAATTTTAAAAAATATTATTTGTCAATAAAGCTTTTGCTGGTTTTAATGTGTGTTTTAAACTCCGTGATGGTGGAAGCAGCAACAAAAGATTCCCTGAATAAAAAACCCGGTTTTTTTCGTTCCCCGGTTTTCAAGGCAGTAATTGTTCCATCGGCAATGATTACTTATGGC
>JABMQA010000615.1 GCA_013203545.1 Bacteroidota bacterium | reverse complement strand
GTCCTGATTATTACCGCAACCGGTATCATATGGTTTAATTTTGACAAAAGTCTGTCTCCTCCCCGGATAGCTGAAAACAGTGCTGTAGAAAAAACTGCGGGTGAATTTTTATCTCCGGAAGTGAAAAAAGAATCTTTACCATCAGAAAATACCGACCAATCAATACATGCAGAAAAGAAAGGTAAAAGATCAGATGAAAAAAGAGCAGCGTCCAATAATGCGGCGCACCCTGAACAAGTTACCGAACCCCTGGCACCTGAACCCGAAAGTTTACCTGAAATGCTAGTGGAAGATTCTGAATCCGAAGAACTGACTTTTGTGGAAGATGCCATCGAAGCTGATATCCTGGCGGAAGAAATAGCGGTGGCTGCAAGGGGCAGCTCCCGGGCCAACGATTCAAATGAGATATTTGTGATTGGAGGCCTGGAACAATCAATGAACGTTCAACCGGTTACATCTGAAAAAAATGGAATGGGGCGAACGACTGTAACGAGTAACTTCAATGAAAGCATCGGAGCCGGTTCGCAAAATGAAATAACAGCTTTTGGTGCTGATAAAAATGCAACACCAGGGCAAACCATTCAAATGGCAGATGCAAAAGCACGTCCTGTTTGTGGGATGGAGACATATGAGAAATACCTGGAATCGAAAGCGATTCTTCCGACGGACCATCCCCGTAATAAGGAGGTCGTGAAAGTACTGGTAAAAATCAACGACATTGGTGCGTTTACCGGATTTGAAAATTTAAACCAGGCAGACTCATTGCTCTTTGAAAAGGCAAAAGAAATCATACACAACGGCCCTGAATGGCAACCTGAAATAAGTAATGGTATCCAGGTTTATTCGGAAGCCAAAATAAAAGTTACCTTTAAGAAAGCGGAATGACTTCATTTTCTAATGGCCTTAACTTCCCAAAGTTTTTCACCTGCAAGAAGATTCAATATATTATGAATTGAAAAGAGGCTGTCTCAAAAAGTGGTAAAAAGAAGTAAATACATATTTTTAACTTTGAGAAACTTTGTGTGTTCTTCGTGTACCGATAGCTATCGGTACTGTGTAACAGCTTTTTAAATTATAACACAAAGGAGCTCAAAGGAGACTCAAAGGACCACAAAGCTTTTTGAGACAGTCTATTTTCCTATTTAACCGGTGTATGATTAAAGATTATTCTCAAGATCGGCAATAATTTTCTTATTTACTTTCCTTGGGTTCTTTGCTTTGTAAGCCTTCAGTTCGTCCAGTGCAATTTTTCCGTATTCGATCAATCCTTCGGGATTTTTATCGTGATCATAACTTCCAATGCAATATTCAAGCTTCGATTGTAAATCCACGTACGCTTCCATGTTAAGTTTTGCAAATACGCGGGCAGCTGCCTCGCAGGCGTTTCTGAATTGTTCTGTGTTACTCATTTTCTATGCTATTTTTAATTAATAATTAGTTTTCTAATCCTAAAAGCCGGCAAAAGTATAAAAGTTTTCCAAATTCAAAAGTTGATGTTGAAATAAACCCGTGCCCATAATTATCGAATCTTTTATTAATATAGCGTGCAACCATTTGTCAAAAAAGAACCTTACTTTAAAGTTGGATACTAACTCAATACTATCCTGATGAAAAGAAAGTATATTTTGACGCTGATATTGCTGTTCCTGTCTACGTCAATTATCTTGATACTGTATTGTATCCTGCCGAAGAATGAACCCCGTAATGCCTGGGATCAATACCTGCTGGGTGAATATAAAAAAATGCCCGTGGGAGCTGACAATCCAGATATGGCAGCGCTTCAGAATTACTATATGACCATTGATCCTGAATTAAAGAGCGTTCCAAACGAACGGTTATATGAAGCGTACAAATATACCCGGAAACTGCAGTCAGGGAATCCCATTAAACCAACTTCACTTGAGTGGACAGAAACCGGCTCCAATATGGGCGGCCGTACAAGGGCTATCATGTTAGACCCCAAAGATCCGGATTATAAAAAAGTTTGGGCAGGATCTGTTACCGGCGGGCTCTGGTATAATAATGATATTTACAGTAACAATTCCGGCTGGCAGGTTGTTGACGACTTCTGGCCAAATTTATCCATAAGCTGCATGGCATATGATCCCAATGATCCCAACACCATGTATGCAGGGACAGGTGAATGCCAGACAGCAAGGTTCATCTACCGGGAATCCTCAGGTGTTGGTATTGGCATCTGGAAATCTTCTGATGATGGGGAAACCTGGGAGATTATTCCTTCCACCGAAGATTTCAAATATATTTCAGATCTGAAGGTCAGGGATGAAGACGGATCCAGTGTCATTTATGCAGGGGTGGTATCCGGGTTTTATCACGGGATCAATTTTCAAAGCGAACCAAATGACGGCCTTTACAGATCGTTGGATGGAGGGAATACCTGGGAGCAGGTACTGCCGGATATTATCGGAGAGGACCTTCCTTATGCTCCTGCCTGTATTGAGATTGGGCCGGGAGGCAGAATATTTGTCGGAACCATGAAAAACCTGGATGGAAACGGAGGAGCCACCATCCTTTATTCTGATCAGGGTACCATCGGTTCATGGACCATATTTGATGATTATGAAGAGATCATCCAGGATGATCCTGACCGCCCAATTCCGGGACGTGTGATCATAGCCTGTGCCCTATCTGATGAAGACAGGGTTTATGCCCTGATCGGCGCCGGTTATCTGAATTCTGCCAACTTTAATTTTGCCCAGGGAAGATACATCCTCCGGTCGAACAATGGCGGACAAAGCTGGACACAACGGAATTTGCCGGGTGGTGATCCCTTTTGGGCAAACCTATCATGGCATGCTTTTATAGCAGCCGTAAGCCCATCCGACCCGGATGACCTGTACGTAGGCGGTAAGGATGTTTGGAAAACTACTAACGGAGGTTTTTTCTGGTCGCATGTCTCCGACTGGGAGTTGATGTACTCCGGAGGAGGTGACGATTATGTGCATTGCGATCAGCATGAACAAATCTATATTGACAATTCATCCAGTAAAATGCTGCTGGGTTGTGACGGGGGCGTTTTTTATACAGCCAATGCCTCCTCCGGCAACCCGGTATTCCAGGAAAAAAATAAAGGCTACAACACGCTTCAATTCTACACGTGTGATATTTACCCGGTCACCGGTACCAATTATTTCGTAGGCGGATTGCAGGATAACGGAACTTTGCTTTTTACGGGTGATCCTTTGGATGTTAACGACATGATAGATGTGGGCGATGGGGCATATTGTTTTTTTGATGAAACGGAACCTCAGATCATGATTACTTCAACCTATTATAACGTTTATACTATTTTTTATAACTGGAACTTCTATGATCAAACAGGCATTGATGGCACCGGTGTTTTTATTAACCCGGCTGACTACGATAGTAAAAACAATATCCTGTATGCCAATGCTGTAAATTTCGATAATACCTATCCCAACCGGATTTTACGGATTTCAGGCATTCCCAACAACCCCAATAATCAACTGATCAACTTATATACCGGCCTGAACACTTATTTTTCACATGTTAAAGTTTCACCTTATGCACCCGAAGGTACAAGCACTCTATTTCTCGGATCACAAAACGGCCGGTTGTTCAGGGTGGATAATGCACAAAGCAATCCGGATGTGACCGAGATAAGTACCGATGATTTACCTGTGGCCTACGTGTCGGGTATAGCGCTTGGTGGCTCGGAAGACATCCTTCTTGTAACCTTCACAAACTATGGTGTGCCATCTGTATGGCAATCTTATAACGGGGGGACGGGCTGGGAAGATATTTCAGGCAATCTCCCGGATATGCCGATCCGCTGGTGTTTATATCATCCGCAAAACAACAAGATGGTGATGCTGGCCACCGAGATCGGGATATGGACCACCGATGATGCAAGCCAGGGTGAGGTGTTGTGGGAGCCGGAGGCCGGCATACCCAACGTCAGGGTGGATATGCTGCAAATGAGAACCACGGATAATACCGTATTGGCTGCCACGCATGGTCGCGGCCTGATGTACACCACCTGGGATTATGATCCTTTTACTTTAATATGGGGTATCCGATCATCTCCCGCAATCTAATAGACATGTTTACAGTTAATCACAGTGTTGCAAGCTACTATAATTTCATAAATGTACATCATTTTTCCTGGTAT
>JABMQA010000614.1 GCA_013203545.1 Bacteroidota bacterium | reverse complement strand
GTTGAAAAACAGTCTTACAACATTACCAATGGGGGGTGGAAAAGGTGGATCGGATTTCGATCCAAAAGGCAAATCCGACAACGAAGTTATGCATTTCTGCCAGAGCTTTATGACAGAACTCTTCCGTCATATTGGACCTAACACTGATGTTCCGGCGGGTGATATTGGCGTTGGCGGACGTGAAATCGGATTCTTGTTCGGACAATATAAAAGGTTGAAGAACGAATTTACCGGCGTTCTTACCGGAAAAGGAAGGGAATGGGGTGGCTCATTAATCCGTCCGGAAGCTAC
The DNA here is from genome assembly GCA_013203545.1 of Bacteroidota bacterium. GTDB lineage: Bacteria > Bacteroidota > Bacteroidia > Bacteroidales > 4484-276 > JABMQA01. Next base: position 3,352 of record JABMQA010000614.1, on the reverse strand, counting down.
CGGTTACGGCGCAACCTATTTTGCAGTTGAGATGCTCAAGACCCGTGGTGAAGAAATGGCAGGAAAAACAGTAGCCATTTCAGGATCAGGCAACGTGGCACAATATGCCTGCGAAAAAGTTACTGACCTGGGTGGAAAAGTTGTAACACTTTCTGATTCCAGTGGATTTATTTATGATCCTACAGGAATCAATAAGGAAAAACTTGAGTATATCATGTGGTTGAAAAATGTTAAGAGAGGCAGAATTAAAGAGTATGCCGATAAATTCGGATGCGAATACCACGAAGGCATGAGACCATGGGGCGTGAAGTGTGATATTGCGATGCCAAATGCTACACAGAACGAGGTGAATGAAGACGAAGCCAAAACACTGGTAAGCAATGGATGTTATGTTGTTAGTGAAGGCGCCAATATGCCATCAACCCCCGATGCTGTTTCAGTATTTCAGAATGCCGGTATCCTTTATGGCCCTGGCAAAGCTGCCAATGCCGGTGGTGTTGCTGTTTCCGGTCTGGAGATGTCACAAAACTCACTCAGGTTATCATGGACCCGCGAAGAGGTTGATGGAAGACTTAACCAGATCATGAAAGATATTCATGCTACCTGTGTAAAATATGGTACGAAAGAAGACGGAACCGTTGATTACGTTAGAGGGGCAAACATTGGCGGATTTGTTAAACTTGCCGATGCAATGCTTGCTCAAGGACTCGTTTAGGAGATAAACAATTCGAGATAATCCATTGAAGAGCTGCCCTTGTTAGGTGGCTCTTTTTTTATTCCTGCTCCCTGAAAAAGTAAGGAAATGGCCGGGTAATCGGATCAAAAACAAAATACTGGATGAGAACCAGCTCTTTCTCATTGTTGATCCATGCAAATAAACGGTTTACGTCGTGAGGTAAAAGATTACCGTCAAAATCGTAATCCCCTGCTGTATTTATACGTCTGAAAGTCTTTATCCGGTTTACATGGCCGGACGTGTCAGTTAAGGTAATAATATGCAGGGGGGTGGAGTGTAAGATTGAATCGGCCAGTGGTTTGTCCCTTTCATCAAGCAGCGACTCAAAACGGATCTTTCTGAAACCGTTAATAAATCCCATCATTCTGTCCGTATCAAAATCTTTCAGATCTACACCACTTATAAGCTGCGAAATTTCCAGGTTCCGGTCTCCTGATTTTTTAATGACATAGGAATATTCAGGTGTGCCGGGAAATTCAATTTGTATGGATTCAATCTCCGATGGTTTACTGGCAAAGATGGTGTGATCGCGCCAATCATTTATTCTTGTTGAATAAACTGCTGAAACAAATCCCCTCAAACCCGGCCGGTATACGATAAAGGGCACATCGGCATCTTCCATCAGCATGTAGGTGCCCATGTTATCAGGTGTAGCACTGCCTACATAATAAACCTTTGCAAGTTTTTCTACCGGAAAAAGTTTGATCCGGTTGAATAGATTTATTTTGTAACCTTCCACATATATTTCAACCTTGACCGATGATGCGGCCATCCTTTTCAAAACCGTGTTGTAGCTGCTTTTTGAAACCGGTGCCATAACAGCCAGCTTCGACATTGTGACCAGCATATGACTAACGCCCTCAATACGCGCATTCAAGCTATCGTTCAAAAGCCACTTGTCTGGAGAAATCCTGGTAAGTAACACTTCGTTATTCCTTTTGTCGGCCAGGTAAATTTTAGTAACGCTCGAAGTATCAGCAATTGCAAATTCTGCCATTCCACGTTTTAATGTGCTCTTTCTGTTTTGAAATACCAAAATAGCAGCCACCACAGATAGTATGGCCACAATAATAAATATTACCTTGTTTTTTCTCATCGTTTCAAATTTCAATTGTAATGGTTTAATCTAACGTAACTACAAGTTTTTTAGTTTATTTGTGTTTGAGTATCCGGTAATTGAATCCGGAATAATACCTTTCGTACAAGGTATTGTTGTCCGTTTTACCCTCCCTTAAAAATGGAAACCTGGTATCCGATCCTGTCAGCATTTCCGGTGGGACAATAATATATTGTATCCCAAGCTGCGAAGCCCGTAAATAGAATTCATCCTGTTCCATTTTTCTTCCCAACGCAACCTCATGGTATTCAAAGCCCTTATAGGTAACCAGAGGCCTTTTTTCCAATTCATTAAAAACAAATCTGTAACTTACCAGAACCGGCGATGTTTGATCCGGAATTTCTGACATAATCCGGCTATGTTGCTCAACATAATTATCATTTTGTTTAAAAATATCATAAAACAAATAACTGACACAAGCCAGTTGCAAAACCAGAAGAAAAAGCGTCAGGGCCTGTGCCCACTGCCGGGTATCTGTTTTTAAATCAACTAATAAAACAGAAATTACAATGGCCATGTATGGCAGGAAATAAATGAGGAATCTTTCAGCGATCTGTGAGCCGAATAAATTTAACGACAAGATCAAAAAAAGTATATAAAGTGCCAGGTGAGGTTTCAGTTGTTTGATTTTCCTGAATTTGAGGATCAGCGCGAAAATAAACAGCGCGGATATACCCCAGACTTTATAACTCCAAAAGAAGCGTTGATGTTCCTGACTCAATTTGGTTATCACTCTTGATACAAAATCCCAAAAGTTAACCGCCGTATAATTCGAGGCATGAGGAACGGGCCAGTTTTTAATTTGATAAAGGAAGAGCTGAAAATTTCCGGGTTGCCACAGGTCATAAAAGTATAGCGATGCAGTAAGTGCAGTAAAAATTCCAAAAACAAATGCAGCTTTTAGCTTCTTCATCAGGGCAAGCACAAAGAATCCGGTAATACCAAAAACCATCCCATTCAGATTTGTAAAAAAGGCCAATCCTGCCAACAAGCCTGCAAAGGCCACAAATTTGAATTTTGGTGATTTTATGAAATATAAATCCAGAAAGAAAAAAGAGCTAAATCCCAAAACCGAAACCATCATTTCGGGACGAAAGGTGAAGCTGTATAATAAGGTTAACGGATTGAAAAAAATAACAAAAGCGGCCAGGATGAAATGATCTGGTGAAAAATTATTCCGGTTGTTTCTGTAATATCCTGATAAGACAACAAAGAAAAATACGTAAACTGCCAATGAAAAAATTCGCAGAACATTTACCGACCAGCCAAATACCTTAATCAATAACGCCCCAATGATGATGCTCAATTTATGATAGGCCAAAAGGTGTGTATCCCAACCATGAAAGCCCTTGATCGTTTCAACTTTCACCAATCCACATTGTGCTAACCAATAGGCCTGTTCGCCAAACCAAGCATCATCAATATAAATGTACCGGTTGTAAAGGCTCAGGGCAAATACTATAAAGGTAGCTCCTGCAATTATGAATATACCTTTAGGG